>DATNQK010000046.1:0-19574 GCA_036704065.1 Stenomitos sp. | reverse complement strand
GATGATTAATTCTTTAAGACGACCTGTGATGAAGAGGTCTCCAGCGTCCAGGAAACCTAAATCTCCAGTTCGTAAAAATGGCCCTGCTTGTGATTCTGAGATATGGGCGGCAAATGTGTCCTGCGTAAGTTCCGGTTTTTGCCAGTAGCCTGCTGCAATACTAGGGCTTGTAACCCACACTTCACCAATTTCTCCAGGTTGGCACAGTGCTTTTGTTTCAGGATCCACAATGTGTACCTTAGTGTTGCCAATGGGCGCACCACAACTCACCAGTTCTGTGATGGCAGTTGGATCTGAGGTTGAGCCCGTTAACTGGGTTGTAGTGGGCTGAACTTCAATCACTTGGTGCGATCGCAGTGCTTCTGTCTCCACCTGTTTGACCCGAGGTAAGCTAGTGCGACCAGCCCCTGTCACCATCAAGGTGGCTTCAGCCATTCCATAACAGGGCAAGAAGGCGGTTTGGGTAAAGCCAAAGGGTGCAAATTTTTCAGCAAAGCGCCGCAGGGTTAGGGCTTGAATGGGTTCTGCCCCTGTAAATGCCACCTTCCAAGAGCTTAAATCTAAGCCCTCACAGTCTTTTTCCTTGATCGCGTCGGCACAGAGCGCATAGGCAAAGTTGGGCCCTCCTGCCGTAGAAGCTTTAGATCGACTAATGGCCTCCAGCCATCGCAAAGGCTTTTGCAGAAAGGAGACTGGATCCATTAACACGGTTGATGCGCCGACATAAATCGGCTGCAAAATGCCGCCAATCAACCCCATGTCGTGATACGGAGGTAGCCAGCATACCCCCACGCTATTGGGTGTGTCTTGAAAGCATTGATGAATCAATTGCGAATTTGACAGCAGATGTCGATGCTGTAGCATCACTCCTTTAGGGGTGCCTGTTGAGCCGGAGGTATATTGGAGCAGCGCCAATTGCTCTGAGCAAATCTGAGGTTCTACCCAACTGTTCTGAACCTCTGGTGCAATGACATCCGTTGCAATCCAGTTGGCCTTTGCCAATTCCGTCCAGTCCTGAGATTGCGTGGCAAAATTCTCAAATCCAGCCTGTGTGGTTAATACAAACTTGGCCTCGGCATTGTGCAAAATGCTTTGCAGGCGTTCAAAGTGATGATTTTTGCGTGGGGGATAGGCGGGAACTGCGATCGCTCCCGCATAGAGACATCCCCAAAAAGCCTGAATAAACTCTAGCCCTGGCTTGTAGATTAAAAGGACACGTTCATTTTGTGCCTGAAGAGATTGAAGTGCCGCGGCAATAGCTGTGGCTTTTCTCCTTAACCCTTCGTAGGTCAAAGATGTCCCTTCTAGCAAACGGACATCTTCTAAAAAAGAAAATACAACTTTGTCTGGATACTGACTCGACCGAGCATTCAATAGCGAAATTAGGGTATTGATGGGGGTAGGGGGCACACCATCAGCAATGAACGATGTCATAAGTGACGAGATTTTAGGGCTATGTTGTTTAGTTATTTTCCAGAAACTGGCGTAAGTGCGCGTTTAATCTAAAAATGCCCCCCTTAGATTAAGCGCTGAAATTGAAATACATTAGACCATAGGCTGACTTGGAAGCATAACACAAGGTCTCAGAAAATTTAAAATGCACTGTCAGAGCTTGGGTACACGTAAAAGTGTGCTGAATGAACTCAATCAGATTAACCGAAGAGGCGAATTCTGGGTAATGTTTTGAAAGAGAGAAGGTTAGGTGAAAAGAATATCCGCACTCTAAGGGTTTTGGATCCAACTTGGAGATTTTCGAGGTTTTACAATTATTTATGCTGATAACAACCAATTGAAACACCCACCCTAAACTACATGACCATACATCCAACCAATCAAAGGCTTTGTGTTTATGCACTCAGTAGAAATAGGGATATTCCTGTAAAGACAAAATGCTAGATTATTAGCATCTTAAACAGTGTCATTTTTTTAATTGCAAGTCATACCGTTGGAACCTATGCAATGGTTACGCTCGTTCTGATGCGGATAGTAACCCATTCAGGGGGTAAGGGAACTGAAAATTACCTCATAACTCTTGCTCACTAACTCCTAATAGAGACTAGGTCTGGCTTTAAATAACGCTCTCCATAAAACAGAGACAATAAGCTTATTGATCTTGTAGGCCAACAAACTTGGGCGGAGCATGAAGTATTAGCTCTTTAATCCGTCTGGTCTAGGTTCTCTCTGGTTTACTTCCTAAACTGTTAGATGCAACAACTACATTAATACTTTCAACCTTTACACTAAAAAATAATATATGACTTGATAAATACAGAGAACCATCAAGAATTTTAAGGACTTTTAGGCTAAAGCAAGTTAATTTTTGGGCTTGATCAACTCTAAATATCCAGTTGCGATGGGCTTTCTTTGCATCAAAAAATCAATCACGACATCGATGAAGTTGTTTCACTAAAGCCTGCATCTGCTTCGTTGCCTTCATTAAATCAGGAGACTCAAAGGGCTCTCCAATCTCATTCAACCAACGTTCTAGAATCTCAATTGCATGCTCAGGAGAAAAGGTAGGTGTACGCCTACCTTTTTGCATAGACTCATTTAAGATGCGTTGAATTCGATCTTCGCTGAGCCTAAAAACCGTTGCCAGTTCACGCTTTAAGGATTTTTGCCCAGGTCGAGGTCTGCCACGCAGCTTTGTATACCCAGCATTTTCTAGTCTTTTGGCAGCCTCTCTAATTTCAGCAGCAGTGAAATTGCGGCGCTGAGTGTTCTCTTCAACTTCAATTTGCAGAGCGTCTACCTCATCGGTTTGAGCATCGAGATCCATTACATGAACTGGGATGCCCTGAGGAAACAGTTCTTCAAATCGCTCTGGATGTTCAATTGAGATTTTGATAAGTGCAGCTCTGCGATGTCCTCCGGCTAGAAGATGCCCTTTACGATCAACAGTGAGTGGGGTAATCAATCCCAAAACCAACATGGAATCAGCTAGGGCATTGATATGGGTGAAATTCAATAATCTGGTATCGCCACTGGGTCGATCTGCAATTGCATCTAATGCTAGAAAGGACTGTTTGCGACTGCTGTTACCCTCTGAAATGGGAGTAAATTCAGCCTGCGCCCGTTCATTAAACCGATCTAATTTTAAAGTAGGTTTCTTCCGTGTACTAGGCATGATTTAGCTTCCCCTTAAGCCAGTATGAATATTCTAAGATTTCGGCAGCAGCCTTACCCTCTTCGTTCCATTCATTCACTGCCATTCCTTCAGCTACCGCGGCTGGATAATCTGCGCGGCTTCTAAGTACTGGGCCAACATCATAATGAACTTTCAAGCCAGAAATTAACTTATCCATATTGGCTTGAGGATGGGCTTGATTAATACAAAAAACAGCATTGGCTTGAGCCGCACGAATTGCAGCCATAGTTGCACCCAAGGCATCCAGTTCGAGTTGACCGGGTCTTAGAACTACGATACACAGGTCTGAGGCTTGGGCAATTTCAATCAGACTGGCTTCGGCACTGGGCTGTGTATCAATAAAACACCATTCCGCTTTATGGTTTTTGAGTGCTGCTTTAACGCGTCCGGCGGGAGTTGTCACCACTTCAGGTGAATCCTGTTGACGGCGATCGCTCCAGTCTGCACAGCTTGCTTGAGGATCGGTATCTAAAATGATGGCATCTCCTGCCGCAACTGCTAGATTCATGGTTAGGGTCGATTTACCAACCCCACCCTTGCGACTCACAATTGCGATCGTTTTCATGATCTTGGTCAAGGGATGAAATACGTCATGAGAGTTTTGCTGATGAAAGACATTCCATGAGACTGAAAAATTGTAATACACAATTTCTCTTTATTCAAAAATTAAAGGAGTATTTTATTGAATAGGGCAATCAGTATTCTGTTTTCAGATCACCCAAAACGATAAATAAATGTTGAGAATTTGTGCAAAGGAGAATATTAAATGAATTTAAGCCTCATTTCAATCGAGTATGGGTCAGATTCCCCGCCGCTCTGCGGCGAAGAAAGAAACCTGCAATCCGAACCTTTAGGTTCGGCAGCAGATCTGCTTCCATACCCCGTCTGTTTGCAGCGGGGTTCTTGATTATACGGTAAATCTTTAGGAAGCCTTCTATTAATAGCGCTATAACTTCCAAATATTCTTGTAGGATGCTTGAAATTTATAACTGAAATTCTATAAGTGAGTGATGGTCATTGTGCTTACCCATAGAATGGTAAGGCAGGCAATATCACGCTAATCTGTTTGAGTGTCAAGAATTCATAAATTACTTACTTAAGATTACTAACGATGCGAAGTGCAATAACTTTGCACTTCGCAATAACTACTAATTAAGTTGCATCGGGAATGAAAAGTAGTGATTTATTAATAATGAGGAATTACTACTTTGTAGAACTCGTTGCCAGACCTTCTGCTTTATATAGCGTTTTCCATGCTTGAACCGTTTCAAGATCTAAAGTTCGTTGAATTGACTTTGGTTTCTTTTTAGATCTTTGAATTGTGAATGTAAGAACTGGTTTAATAGCTGGAGCCTCTCTTAAAGCTTTGGACAGATCTTGGCTGATGACAAACCGATTCTGGCTTCCTTCAAGTTTAAATGTTTGTGAGCCTAATTGAAGATCAAATGCCTGGACATTAAAAATGTACCCTTGTTGTTTATCGTAGAGAAAAACTTCCATAAATTGCTGAGACCAGTTTGTAATCAAGCCGCTGCTTTTATCGAACACGGCTTTATACTCTCCTTCAAAATCATCACGTACGAGTACTGGGACAGACCAGGGAATATTGTTGCCTGATCGCCAAGTTGTCCCTCTTACGATAGGTAAATTAGTTTGATTGTCTTGCAGTGGGGTACTTTGCTCTGCAACTTGCTTTGAAGTATTGGCCACCGGTCGACTATATTTTGTCGTGCCGATAGTTTCTTTTTCTGTCGACTCTGGCCAATTGTGAATGGGAACAATCTTAAAATCCGGTGGGTTCATACTACTCAAAATGCTAGGGTCTGCATCTTTATAGATAGTCTGCCAAGCTTGAATAGTTTTGTCATTTACGGTTTGAACCGTAGGAAAACCACCTGACAATAGTCTCAATTTTATCCATACCTGACCAGGTTTTGCTGAACGTAGTGCAGAGGCAAGGGAGTCGCTGACTTGGAAACTCCCAAACTCGTTAAGTTGTGGAGATGTAGCTCGAAAGGGCTGCAAAGGACAACTAATATCTGTACAAGTTTGATTACCGTCGCCCTGTTTTGGGTGGAAAACGCGATCGCCGACTTTAATTTCCAAATCTTCAACTTGAATCAGGGGTAGTCTTTTGTTGCAAATAAAGTAAAAACAAGTTTGATTTAGTCCTGTAGCAGCAACTCTAATGGTTCCACGGCTCCAGTTGCTGACCATGCCGATGCTATTTAATAGACTAGGAACTTCTAAGCCCCCTACGCCTTCCTGTCTCTTGCGATCTAGAACAGCAACATAGTTTCCTAAGATATCTTTAACTAGAACAGGAACGGACCATAATTCATCTTTGCTTCGATGCCATTCAGCACCATCAGCAATTGGTAGCCCTGTGGTTGGATCAATATCAACTTTGGCTGCTACGAGTTGAGAAGAACAATTAGACAACTCGATACATTGGTGTATAAGTTTTGGGTTATGAGTTTCTGCTGAGGGTGAAGACACAAGGCTCCCTAGGTAAAGGGGCATCATGAAAAAGCTACTCATCAGTATCATCTTATTTACCTTCTGTCCCTAATATAGTTTTATAGTTGCAGTCTATTAATATATTCATCTATAAGACCTTTTTTAAGATTAAGCGAAATCTAAAGATGAACAACCAATGCTCTCTTTTTTGAAATAAAAGGTAATGTTGCTATATAAATTCAACTTTTTATGAGACTGGTCAAAAAGATTGCAATTGCCCTGCTTCCTCAGGGTTAAACTCAAAGTTGCTTCTTAAAACTGAAAGTAGATTTTTCGGCCTGAAGGTACCCTATCCTAATATGAAATTTCCACACATGGTAGCCAATAGTATTCTCGTTTAAGAAGGAAAATGCAAGCCCATCTTTGAGCGTTAAATGCTGAAATCGTACTTGGGTAATTGCTTAATTGAAGATGCGTTGAAACCTTGAGCAAAATGCAATTGGATTTTTGAAAACTCTCTAACTTACGGATTGGTTACATTACAATGGCGACCCTTTGGTGCTCGCACTTCAAACTTGTCAACCTTAGTTGCATCTACTAGCCCCGAATGAGTCTTGCTAGGTTCTATTCTTCCGTTGTTTAGGGTTACAGATATTGCATTTGTCTTAAGCTATGTCATGCATAGAGGAATGGGCAACCACAGCATGGGGTATGTCTAAGACCATGCAGCCATCAATTTCTGGCAACTTTTTAGGATCCCGTTGGTTAGCCCTGCCCCACTCTGCCTAACTCGTTTCTGAAGTATCAGGCTTTTGCTTCTAAAAGCTCAATATTGCGTGATTGCCTGCAGCGCTGCACTGCTACAGAAGCCGTTCTGAGGGGCAAAAAGGGTATATAGCGCCAAAGGGATAAAAAATAATGACCTATGGCATGATTGGGATTGGATAAACTTACACTATCGCTCTCGTGATTTCTTATCCTATAGAAATACCGAGTGCAAAGATTCATTCGCCACCCGCACCAGTATGACGGTTTCTCGCAGCATTTGTTTGGGTTTTATCGCAGTTATCTTAGCCGGAACATTCTTGTTAATGCTGCCGCAGTCCACAAGCCAAGGGGAATGGAATGATTGGATTGTTGCTTTGTTTACTGCTACTTCGGCGGTGTGTGTTACAGGGCATATTGTGGTAGATACAGCCACTTATTTCTCCACCTTTGGTCACATTGTAATTATGTGTCTGGTTCAGGTGGGGGGGTTAGGCTACATGACCGTCACCACATTTTTGCTGCTTTTGTTAGGGCGTCGATTTGGTGTCAAGGACAAACTAGCGATTCAACAAGCCTTAGATCGTTCTGCATTACAGGGTAGCGCCCAAGTTCTCAAATCAATCGTTGCGACAACGCTATTGTTTGAATTGACGGGTCTATTGTTTTTGATGTTGGTGTTTGTGCCTGATTTGGGGCTAAGTAAAGGACTTTGGTATTCCCTCTTCCATAGCGTTAGTGCTTGGAATAATGCTGGATTTTCATTGTTCTCAGATAATTTAATCAGCTATCGCAGTTCACCATTACTCAACTTGGCCATTACTGGGTTGATTATATTCGGTGGGATTGGCTATGAAGTTATTTTTGAAATGTATTTGTGGTTGCGCGAACGCTTCAAGCGTCAAGTCATGAAAACGGTGCGATCGCTCAACTTTCAGGTGGCTACCAGCACCACCCTCTTCGTTCTGACAGGGGGCACTCTGGCGATTTGGCTTATCGAACTCAGAAATCCCAAAACCTTGGGTCTTTTAGATATCCCCCAGCAATTGTGGGCAGCTTGGTTTCAATCTGTCACCAGTCGCACAGCAGGCTTTAACACCATCGATATTAGCCAGATGAGTACTGCTGGGTTATTTGTCACCATCGCTTTAATGTTGATTGGTGGCAGTCCTGGAGGCACTGCAGGTGGTATTAAAACGACAACTGTACGTGTTTTGACCAGTTGTACAACTGCTATTCTGCAAGGCAAAGAGTCCGTTGTGTTATATCAACGCCAAGTGCCATTCTCGTTAATTTTAAAGGCAGTGGGTGTGACGGTTGGCTCAGTTTTTACGGTGGTACTTGCGACAGTTTTAATTGCACTTGCCGAGCCAGATTTAGATTTTATCAAGATTTTTTTCGAGGTGGTTTCTGGCTTTGCTACAGTAGGACTTTCCACTGGCATTACTGCTAACTTAACGGTCTTTAGTAAATTGGTCTTAGTGGCATCTATGTACATTGGCCGAGTTGGTGTCTTGCTGTTGATGGGAGCCTTGTTGGGTGACCCACGCCCCACTGCTGTACGATATCCCGAAGAATCATTGTTGGTGGGCTAGTGGGAGTGGGAACGTCTTACTGTCTGCCTTCCTTTCTATAATCAAGACGCTATAGGACCGTGGCTGTGAATTTTTCTTCAATCAATTTGTTTCGTCATTCAAACGCTAGTAAGAATCGTCAATTTGCGGTAATTGGGCTAGGCCGCTTTGGTCGTGCAGTCTGCGAATCGTTGCATAAAGCAGGGTGCGATGTATTGGGTACCGATATTGATGAAAAGCGGGTTGCTGATGTTTTAAATTCTGGGTTGGCTGCCCATGCCTTACAAATCGACTCAACTGATGCCTTTGCGCTAAAAGAAGCAGGTATATTTGAGTTTGATACTGTGATTGTGGCAATTGGTAATTACTTACAGGAAAGTATTATTACAACCCTCAATGTTAAAGAAGCGGGGGTTTCTCATGTGATTGCCAAGGCTTCTTCAGATGTTCACGCAAAGTTACTGAAGCGTGTGGGGGCTGATCGGGTTGTGTTGCCAGAACATGAAGCAGGTTGTGCATTGGCGCGAGCACTGACTAAACCTGGCATTTTAGAGCGTTTTGACTTGGATGCAGAACATAGCATCGTAGAGCTTATTGTTCCGCCCTCTTTCCATAACAAAACCATTTCTGAGCTCCAACTGCGCAGTCGATATGGCATTAATGTTTTAGCAACAGGCCACTTACAACAATTTGATATTAACCCCAGTCCAGCCCGTGTGCTTCAGAAGGGCGATATGCTCGTGGTGATTGGTAATAATGTAGATATTGATCGCATGCCCATTGAATAATGTACTGATTTCTGCTGCATCGCTATCTCTCTTTAACTGCTACAGAGAAAGATAATTTGCATTTCAATCCGGAGACATTACATGTTTGGGCACCCAGGTAGGTCATCTGCAAGCAGCAACCGCGCCAGACTGGGTAATGCTTCGCCATAGGTGGGATGGATATGGACAGCCCGTTCTAATGCCTGCCATGTAGCGCCTGCTTCGATTAAATCTAAAAAGACATGTATCAGCTCAGCGGTTTCATAACCAACGAGCGTAGCGCCTAGAATTTTGTCAGTGTTGGTATCAATCACCATTCGATAGAAACCCAACTCATGTCCCCATTCGGTTGCTCGTGCAATTTGACTTATGGGTAACGTGACCGCACGCGCATTGATGCCCTGGTTTTGAGCTTGCTCTAAGGTCAGCCCGACTCTTCCCACTTGGGGTTCAGTATAAACGGCATAGCCCAAGACGCGATCGCTACGAGTCCGGTTTTCTCCACACAAAATCGCCTTCAAACGACGATAGTCTTCCCACGAAACATGGGTGAAGGCAGGTTGTTTGGCTACATCGGCGATCGCATATACGCCGGAACAGGTCGTGTGGAATTGATCATCAATTTTGATAAATCCTTTATCATCCAGTTCAATGCCACTGGCACTAGTGTTGAGTTTGCTGGTATTGGGTGTGCGACCTGTTGCAACAAGTAATGCTTCTGCCTGGAGTTTTTCACCGTTACTTAAAGTCAGTTGAAAAACATCATTTTTGTGAGTAACTTGCTGCACACGTACCCTACAGTGAAGTTGAATTCCATCTTGTTGAAAGGCTTCAGCTAAAACTGCACTGACATCGGGTTCCTCATGATCTAAAAGGCGGTCACCTCGCACAATCAAATGAGTTTGACTCCCTAAACGTGCCAATCCCTGTCCTAATTCCAGCCCAATATAGCCACCGCCAATTACCAGTAGTCGGTCAGGCAGAGTCGTTAAATCAAAGAAGTTGCGATTGGTAAGATAAGGCGTTTCGGAAAGACCCACAATATCAGGAATCAGGGATGAAGTTCCAGTGTTAATAATCACTAGAGGAGCCTGAACAGTAACATCTCCACCCCTGACGGTGCGTTCACCTACAAAGGTAGCTTCAGCACAAATAATCCTAACTCCTGCACTCTCTAGACGCTGATGAATACCCTGGCTGAAATCATGGCGGATACTTCGAACCCGATTCATGACTGCAGTAAAATCAACTTCAACGGTTGTATGAATGCCTAATTTCTGTGCCTGCCGTGCCCGACCTGCTGAGTGAGCCGCTGCCAAAAACGCTTTGGAAGGCGTACAACCATAGTTGATGCAACTACCACCTAATGCATCTCGTTCAAACAAGATGACACTACGTCCCGCTTTAGCAAAATCAACCGCTAATGGAATGCCACCCTGACCGCTGCCAATGACAATCACATCCACCGTTTCCATCAGGCAGCCTCCTTAGATACTCTGGGTACACTGCCATATCTGTGGTGAAAAAGCCTCTACCGTTCGGCATGTTCAGGCAAAAATTTAATGCAGTTGTGCAGAACAATAATCGCTAGATTAGTGAGGGCATAAACAACCCATAACCCCTACACACCATAAACTTGTGAGTAAATTGAGTACTTTCACGACCACGCTCTGTTAGGGAGATGAAGGGGGAATAATTTCGATCCCATACTTAGGTGCTGTGGTAAGAATTTTTTCTAGATCTGCAGGACTCAAGGTGGGGGATGTATTTACCTCAGAGTCTGCTGGCTTTGCGACTTCAGCAATAAAGTGTTCAAACCCTGCTGGTGTAACCCAAACTAAAAGTTTTGCGGGAACAGTGCCTGTATTAGTAAATCGATGCAACTGACCTTTAGGGGAATACAGAAAGGTTCCCACTGTAACTATCAAAATCTGTTCGTCAAGCTGAAATTCTAGTTCTCCCTCTTGAATGTAAAACGATTCATTTTCTCGACTGTGTCGGTGTGGAGGGCTACCTCCGCCTTGAGGTGCAATAACAATCTCGCACAGTGCATACGCTTCAGCCGTATCTGCACCAACGGCCTTAAAGGTATAAAGGTCACGATCAAACCAGTAGGAAATACCTTCACCAGGTTGTTGAACTAGACCCGTCGGATTAAGCGTCATGGGAATTATCCTCACATTACCTGCGCCTTTAGAATTCGGCGCTGGACGTTTGCTGCACCGATCTCTCAACTTCTAACTATAACGGCTATCCCCTGACTTAAACAATGAAGCAACCCAGGCTTCTGTGACACCCATCCTCAGGGGCCGCTAACTCCTTTCCATCAGAGTAGGCTTTGACGATTACAGATGAACATTCCTAAGACTCTGGGCTTTCAGAGGGACTATCTTGCATTACAGACTTTCTGACAGATGTATTGCCACCCTCAATCTCTTGCTTGAGTCGCCATAAATCCTCCGTAAGCTGCTGGTTGGGCGCTTCACCAAATAGTGTTGCAATTACTGCCCCAGCCATCCCCCCAGGCGGATCATAGCTCATCGTTACTGTAACTTCTGTCCCATCCGTATATGCTGAACGATGAAAGCTGACGCAGCCTTCATTGGGTACCGTTGCGCCAGGAAGCGATCGCCAACAGATCAGCTCATTTTTTTTATCGTCTATAATTTCGGCATCCCACTCAATACGATTTCCTAAGGGTGCTTTTGTAATCCAGTGAGAACGGTGCTCATCAATGGTATGAACTGCCTCTAAATGGTTCATAAAGCGTGGCAAGTTTTCAAAGTGGTGCCAAAATTGGTACAGTTCCTCAGGCGATCGCTGAATTGAAACACTTTCTTCAACCTGAATACTCATGACTTTACCGTTGTATATTTAAGCTTCTTTGCATTAAGTTATCGCTGAGTATAAATGATCGTAGCTTGTGCCTCATCTTTCCGAAGAAGGAATAAAGCCCATTTCTAAGAGCAAATGGGCTGACTAACTATTTCTAAACTTTTTAGCAACTTGCCGAGTCACCTGCTTATTGCTGCTGTTGCCTACACGAGATGTACAACTAGCTTAGTGGAAGAAGCTAGAAAGTCTATACATTAAGAGTCTTAGACGTCTATTCGGAAGTTTACCTCATTATTGAGGAATACATCCAAATTCAACAAAGGTGCGGCTTGTAGCACTTAGATCAGCCGTCTAGCGGGAAAACACATTCAAAGTTCATCCTATCCCTGCTAACAATCGTTTCTGCCACTTTTTGCCTGTAGCCTCATTCTAATAGTCTATGTAGGCTCGGTAAGACAACATTAGGTAATGACGATAGCAGGTATCAGTCGTACGATAGCGATTACCAAGAACACCATCACGCAATACTTTCAAGTAGGTACAATCCATGATTTTTTTCTCAAGTTACATTTAAGAATCTGTCTGTAAAGCTCTTCTAAAATCAGTGTCAAAATCTGGGCCAGTTATGGAGCATTAATCCTCAACTAATCTATACCACTCTAACAATAGTAAGGTTAATTTCTCAACAGCGATGAAGAGTCAACAGACATTTCACAACCTTTCATTACTAACAAAATTAAGATGAATAGAAAGTAAATCTTTATGTGATGATACTGAGAAATAAGCTTGAAAATTGATGAGGAAAATTTGATCTTTTTGGAAGAATATATAATCTAGTTTATTTGAGTGATTTGTTGCATCGTCATTATGTTTCTAATTATTTCTGATTGCTGAGGTTTTATGAAGATTGATAAATATTTATTCTGAGTAACATTTTGCTTCAAAAGACAATTTGTACAAAACTTTGAAGTATATATTAAGAATATTTTGTTGCAAATTTAGCTAATCAGCGCTAAGTTTTATATATCAAGTTCTATTCGTAGAAAAATGGGATAAATAGGTTGAAATATTTCATATATATTTTGAATCAGTAAAAAAACTTTAAGGTATTGCAAGTCAAGGAAAAGGATAATCAGTGATGCATAGTAGCAATTTTAGACTTTTGCTAACCTACGGGGTTATGGGAGTTGGGGCACTTTTTCTGCTTCTTAGTCTAAATCCTACACGATTCGTTAGTAATGGTGAAAATCTTGTAGTTTTTACTTGGTTTGAGGGCGTCAAATCAACACCCCTTGAACCTGGCTTTCATTTTGTTACACCGTTCATTACAACAACCCACCCATTTGATATTAAAACTCAAGCTCTTACTTGGAAAGATAACGATGATTCTTCAACGTACGCCCCAAGAATATTAGCTCTTTCGCGAGATGGCCAAGAAATACGTGCTGAGGTAACTCTTCAGTTTCGAGTCTCTAATTCTCCACTTTTGTTTAATAGTTTGGGGCTAAACTATATCGATCAAATTGCTCCTTTTGTTCAATCAACGATTGTTTCTGAAACTTCTGCCTTTGCTGCACAAGATCTTTACTCAACTAAGAGGCCAATTTTACAAGCCCAAATTCGAGAGCGTGTTTCATCTCATCTGAATAGCTTTGGTATTACAGTCCTCGATTTGCTTTTAAGAGATGTTACTTTTGATCCAGATTTTGTGTCTGCAATTGAGAGTAAAACGATTGCAGAAAACCAACTCGCAAAAAAGTCTTATGAAATTCAGCAAGCTCGACAAGATGCTCGCACCACTATTTCTCAAGCAGCAGCAGAAGCTGGAAAACTTCAAGCTAAAGCCAATGCCTTAAAAGAAAACCCGCAATATTTAGATGTAGTACGTTCAAGCGTTTATGGAGATACCCTAGATACTTTAATAAAAAAATAGGTTTCAAGTAAATTATTATAATTCTTAAAAGAAGGTTATGCAAATGCAAGTGCCCAAAATTCCATTGAAACTTATTCTTGCTTTAGCTCTCTTCAGTGGATTGGTATTAATAATTAGATCTTTTATTTATGTTACGCCTGCAGGTAATGCTACAGTAATTTTTAATACCTTTACTGGACTACAGCGCAATCGTATTCTAAAACCTGGGGCTACCTTACTGAATCCTTTTACTGATCGCCCAATCTCTTACAACTTGCGAACGCAAATATGGCATTTTAGTAATGAAAAAGCGATACACCAGGCTGGAAACGTTATTGCTGTTAATAGTAAAGATGGGCAAGCTTTTTCCTTAGATGTTTATATTGCATTGCGTCCTACTCAGGAAACCTTAGATAGCCTGCATGGAGAAGTTGGGGAAAACTATATGAACATAGTTGTTGTTCCCGTAGCCCGCTCCAAAATCAGAGATATTTCGGCTGAATTTGAGTCGAAAGACTTTTATGTTCGTGAAAGTCGTAAAATAATTGAGCAAAAGGCTACTGCATTAATTAATCAAGAGATGCCAACAACTAATTATTTAGGAAAATCAGTTTATTTAATAAAAGTTGAAGGCGTGTTCTTAGGTACACCTTATTTTCCTGAAGGTTTAAAGAACTCAATTGAACAAAAGCAAGTAGCTTCTATTTCTGCCCAAACTGCAGCTGTAAAGGCAGAAATACAAAGTAAGGAAACTGAGAAAGTCTTAATTCTGGCAAAAGCAAATCAGAAGGCAATTGAACTTAAAGGAAAAGCGGCTGCTGCAAATGCATCTCTTTCGGAACTTTTACTTTTTGAAAAGCTGGAAGATCGTATTGAACAAGCTAAATCAAAAAATTTATCTTTACCCATTAAGGTTATACAAGTACCAGGGAGTTCAACGGTTTTTCTGAATGTTGATCCTAAGCAAGCATCTATATTACAGCAATCTCCTAATCCATAAGTTTACTAGATACCGAAATTTAAGTAGCATTTAGGAGATATTGTGCGTAATTGGCATCAATTGGTATTAGGCAAAAAGGTAGATTGTGTGGTGCGAATGGAGCTGGTTTCGTGGCTCCTCGCTTTATTCTAAGTCCAACTGCATATTTGCGGTTAGAAATTTTACAGTTCCTTTTACTTTAATGGGTTTTTGCATTGCTATTGAAATACTCTCAAATGACCTTTCTCAATTTCATTGATATTTCATGTTCTCAATTTTTTTTGCATCATTGATGAGGTTCGTTCAAACTCATCAGATCTTCTATTATTAATCGATGTCTTGACCTGGCTGACTATTTCACAAAGTCCCATGTCAATGATGTGATTTTTGCATTCTGTAGAGCGTCGACTAATTCCTGATTACTCTTAAATTCCATTTTCTTCAAAATCGAGGCATCCACTCGTACTGTAAACGCTTCATCCTTGAATGGCCAAGATGTAACTGTCAAGGTATCATCTGCACGCTTTAGAATATCGTGACGCTCTCCAGTTGGACCTTTGGAGATTTCCAAAAAACGTTCACCTTCAGGAATCTGACGCTGACATAAGATGAGCGAAAGTCGATCACAGCATTGCATCATGGCGTAGGCTTTCTCAGCATCTGCTTTACTCACTTTGAGACTTCTACGCCAGGAGGCCTGTAGCTCATGCTGCTTATCTAAAAATTGATCCAACTCTGGTTGTTGTCCACGCTTGCCTTCATTTAGAAAAATCATATGCATCGAGACGAGTAACGCTACCCAACGGCTACGATAAAGGGCTTCCTCTACATGCTGATAGAGTTGCGGCACAGACAAAGATGAACCCAATGTGAAGTCAAGTGGAGCACCTGCTTTTGTGAGATGATTGCTGTTCCATTCTCGTTCAAGGTCGTCATGATGTGCGATCGCCGCAATTGTATCTACCAAATGTGCCGTATCGTCAGGAGTACACCAATACCCAGCAAGTTGAGCTGCTAGCAGAGCATGGGCGCGGTGATAAATAATTTCCCAACCCTCTTCTATTAGATTGACAATCACACAGGTTTTCCTTTCTACCGTTCAAATGATGTATTCTTACAGAGAAATTCTAATCTGAGAATCTAAAAATCTGAGCGCTTCAGGTGTCGGAAATTTGAGGGACTAAAAGGTATAAATATTTGAGTACGGAATGCACTAAATAGTTGCTGAAATCCATCAAAGGTAGGTGGCTGTTAATCAATAACTCTGCTAGCACAGGCAATGTGTTATTTTTTCTAAGCTAAATACAAACAAAAAATCAGTTCCATTTTAGTGTTGTTCTTGCTGCTCAAATTGCTAGTCCTAATCCCTCATTTTGAGACTTTAGTTAAGTTTCTACTGCCCAATTCTTAGAGGATTCGTTTAAGGCTTGGTTGTGCTCCTCATTTTCATTGTGCTTAATGCACCTAAGTCTCTGAAACGCTATGAAGTTCTGACCATCTTAAGGGCTTTGCCTGTACAAGATGGCTAGCAGATTTTGTGGCAGCAATATCAATCTGACTGACTCTTGCTTAGTATTTATTTCCTGACTGGAATGGCCCCAACGTTTTTGCCCAAGAGCCCTCTTCTTTTACTTTCCTCCTGATCGAGTTTGAAACCGAGTACATGAATGCATCCTTTGCGGTTGAAGGGAGTGAACGGTACTTTTTCTCGTGGCGATCGCTAAGGCGAATCTAGGGCCAGTACTTAAACGAACCTTTGACCCTGATTCGCCACTTTGCGCGCTGATTTCATTGCTTTGCTCTCAATCTGTCGTACCCGTTCTCGGCTGATTCCTAACATCTGACCAATCTCCGCTAGTGATCGCCCTTGAGATTGGTCAACCCCATACCGCAGTCCGAGCACTTGCGCTTCCCTGTCTTTGAGATGACTCAAAATTTGCTCCAGTTGATCGCGGGTATCGATGTGCTCCAGGTTTTCTTGAGGTGTTTCTAAACTACTGGGCAATAGGTCAGCTAGGCTTGTTTCATTTCCATCCTTTGAGACTGGAATGTCATAGGATGCCGCATCCGGTAGCGATCGCATTAACAAATCCCATTGCTGTTCATCCAGCTCCATTGCCTCTCTTAGTTGTGTCGCACTGGGTTTGCTGCCACTCTCTTTCATCAGTTCCCGTGTCAGTTGCTTAAGTTTGAGCGTTCTCTCTTTCATGTGAATCGGTAAGCGGATCATCCGACCACTATTGGCAATGGCTCGCGTCATGCCTTGCTTGATCCAGGCAAACAAATAGGTCGAGGCTTTGTACCCCCGCTCGGGGTCAAACTTTTCTACCCCACGGTTTAACCCAATACAGCCTTCTTGGATCAGGTCTTCATAGGGAAGGCCCATATTCTGGTACTTTTTAGCTACGGTAATGACCAGACGCAGATTACATTTAATCATCTGCTCTTTGGCCTTTTGACCTTCACGGATAATCAGTTGCCAGTCGGATGGTCTCTGGCTCTCTGGCAATTCTAGGATTTGCATCATCGCTTGCACCTGACGGCCTAGCTGAATTTCTTGCGCAGCCGTCAACAGCGGATATTTTCCAGCGCTTACTTTGAGGTAATGGACTGCATCGCCATTACTGCGTCGTTGTGTCATGACACTCCCCCTACGATTCCAATGCTCTAGCTGGTCTATGATAGCCAGAGCTTGAATATACCCCTTTTGCTTGCATTTGGTGTGTTTTTGTAGAGAAATAATTGGTCTTTGTGCTTCATCAGGTAATGAACATCCCACCTCTTTGAATGAGGTTGCATCCGATTGTGGGCTGTAATCGGAAAACTAAACATCAATCGTTGTGACATCTCGTTGCAGGGTTCTTCATATGGACAAAGTTGCTCTATCTTGTCTTTTAATTGTCGCTATGGGTTCTGTTGTAGTGACAGTATCGGTGATTAGGCTATGAAAATTAGTCTAGGGCGTGGCTTTGATATTAAGCATGAGTGAACGGTCTTCTTCCTTTAAGGCATTTAAGATTTTACACGGTTGAGAAAAATGGCAAGTGCGATAGAACCCGACAAAAAATCCACTTAAGTTCAACGATCTTTAGCCAATCAAAAACTCCGGCAGCGCTTGATCCTTCCAGACCCCCTTCGATCGCTCCGACACATAAGGACGCACCAAAAACTTGAGTGGCTCACCCGCTTGCACATCAATCCGCAGAAACGAGTAAGGTCGCCGCTTATTTATCCCTTGACCTTCGCGTCCCACAAAGAGATGACACTGGGCAACCATTTGTGCTTGCTGATCGCCCCTATTCTCAGTAAGGATTGGCCCTTCAGCGCGTTGCCGGCGCAGACTATACCCACTGCCCCCACAAATAAGCCAATGAATATTGGCATCTCCATGGCCGGTATCGCATGTTTTCAAATACTCTAGACAATGCGCATGACCGTTGAGCACCAGATCTACAATTGGACGTCCCTCTGCTAACGAGCCGACTTGGGCTTTCACTTGGTCTAGCACTTTTCTAAGGCGACTGCGGATTGCCATGGTTTGGGCCTGATGCCATTTCGTCGCCTCAGTGACATAGGGAGGATGATGGAAAAACAGCACCCGTCCTCGCACTTCTGGGTTTTGCCAAGACTGGATCAAACGATCCCGTAGCCAATCGAGTTGTTCTATGTCTGTAACGCGTGATTCGTCGGCTGTTAGCTGTTTGGTGATATCTCGCTGCACCTCCTCCAGTTGCTGGAGTTTGGCACGAATATCATCGCCGCGTTCTGCCTGCTCAGTCACAGCCGTATCTAATGTTTTAGACTCCTCGATCAGTTGCTGCATTTCTAGCTCTATTGCAGCATAACGAGTTTCTAATTTTCTGCGGTAGGCTTGTCCTTCGCGAGTTTTGGGTAACGGAGCTGGGGTGTTAAAGGTGTTAGAGTCTAACCCAAAGAAATCAACGCCGCCTTGTCTAAACATATAATAGCGGTTAGGCAAACGGGTGAACTTTCCCGGCTCATAGGTCAGACATCGGCCTGTTTCTGTTTTGGTCGTGTAGTGCTGATCTAAGTGTTCTAATAAAAGACCCTTATTAAATAGCTCACGCAGCGGATCGAGAAATGCTTGAGCGTAGGCTTGGCCCTGATAGGAACCATGCCAACCAATATCAAAATCTAACTTTGATTCAAATAAGCGACGAAACGGATAAAAAGCTTGAATTGCTAATCCATAGATCAATGGCAAGTCATAATAATCATGATTCCCGAGCACTGGCAAGAAGGGCAGGTTAAAGATCATCCGATCATAGGCAATTTGCTGATAGTTCTCGCCACCCACCAAAAACTCGCGGTAAGGTTCAATAAAATTCTTAAGGTAGAACTCGCTAGAGCCGACTAGATAGATCACGTCGCCGGTATGCAACACGAAGCGGCATTGATCATGGTGGGGCAACATTTGCTCAGCAATCCGGCGCTGTGGGCTATATCCACGATACTGTCCCGTCCCACTATCCCCAATCACGAGGAAAGAAAATTCAGGCTCGTCTGCTCGTTCATCTGCCAATGATAACCGCGTTTGATCAATCCCTTGAGCCTGAATCGCTGGCGATCGCCACTGCACCCGCTCCTGCATCTTACGAATCTTTACCGCAATTGCGGGATCGAACACAAACTTCATGGCCTGATACCTTCTATGTTTAGCAATTCTCCGGTAATCGTACTCGTGAACCTTGCCTCGAAAAAATAGCAAAAGTAAGATTTTTGGTTTACGACTCCCCCATATCTCCTCACTTATAAGTTTGCTCTAGCTATACCGTATAGAAGATATCCTGTCGATGAATGAACGGTTATCCTTTCTTGTCTGTGCCAATGAAACTGGGCCTCATTGTGCTCCTGTTGCGATCGCCCAATTCTAGACTCTCGTTTTGGCATCTGCTCTAAGCTACGCTACAGGTTTGTGCTCATAAATCTCCTGTGACACGACCAACGCTTCTCGTCTAGCGTCCTAATAAAACTGGGCTCTTGCATGGTTTTGGTGATGTCCAGAAAGTCAACCCTCAGGTATGTCCTAAAACCCTATCAACTCAATAGAAGGAAGCGTTTACTCAGCAGATTTAATCCAGCACGACCAAACATCTGTCGTTTCAGCATTTTC
>DATNQK010000045.1:0-9922 GCA_036704065.1 Stenomitos sp. | reverse complement strand
GATTCAAGCCAATCAAACGGCCCTTACTCAGTTGCCGTTGGTGGTCTTAGTGGATGGCAATTCTGCAAGTTCGAGCGAAATTCTCACGGGTGCCCTCAAAGACAATGGCCGTGCCAAGATTGTAGGAACCAAGACCTTTGGTAAAGCATTGGTACAGTCGGTTCATCAACTGTCAGATGGTTCGGGGCTAGCGGTGACGATCGCCCATTACTACACCCCTAAGGGTACCGACATCAGCCACAAAGGAATTATTCCAGATATTCAGGCGGAGCTGACGCCCCAGCAGGTGACACAACTGTCTGCCCAACCCGACTTGTTGGCCACTAAAGCTGACCCCCAATATGTACAGGCGCTGCGCAGTGTGAAGCAACTGATTCGTGTTAGCAAAGTGGTGCCTGAGAAGCCGAACGTCATTTTAAATGGAGCAGACCCTGCCCCAACCCAGGCGCAAAAGTGACGGAGGGTGAGCCTCTGTTGTTTGCAGAGGGGCGCGCTATCGTTGACTAATCTTTCACTAAAATTGCCCTCCTCGCTATAGCGGGGAGGGCTTTAAGATTGCAGCAGTTGAGTTAAGTGAACCAGTTCTGGCAAGATGAGTCGGTTCATGCCCAACTGTACAGCTTTGGTAGAACCAGGCAGCGAAAAGATCACCATGCGACGATAGATGCCTGCTGTTGCCCGTGAGGCGATCGCCCGTGAACCAATCTCTTGGTAGCTCAACATCCGAAATAACTCACCAAAGCCTGGTAGCTCTTTTTCTAGTAACGTAGCCAGTGCATCGTAGGTGGTATCGCGAGGGGCAATCCCTGTGCCGCCGTTCAAAATGACAGCCTGGATATTGCCTGTGTCGGCAAATTGTCTTAGCTGGTTTTGAACCATCTCAGGCTGGTCGGGGAGAATGTGGTGGGCCACAACTGAGTGGCCTGCAGCAGCTAATAACGACTGAATCAGTTTGCCGCTGGTATCAGCTGCTGGGACTTCACCACAGGCCAGACTTTGCCAACGCGTATCGCTAATTGTGAGCACACCGCAGGCCACCGAAACCGGAACTGTATCGGCATGAGGCAGGGGAGAATTCATGGCAAAACCGCTCCGACTGTCTCCGCTAACGCGTTGGACTGAAGTCTCACTGCTCTAGTTTTGGTTTAAGCCAAGACCATGGGTCGCTGCATAGCGATCCATGAAGCGGATAAACCGATCCCACTCCGCAGCGCTTTTCATGGTGTAGGTGGCTTCAATCGCTCTCGCTTGGCCGTTCACAAACTTGGCATTGACATCGCGGCTGACCAGTTGTCCCTCTTCGTCCACCAAGTACATGCCTAAAATTTCTAACTTATCTTCCTTTAGGATTTGCGCATCTTCAAAGTAAAAGTAAGCGCGACCGTTCGTACCGTCTTTTGAGCGAGTCAGACGAACTTCAGGAATCACTGTTTCATTGATGCCCAACTTAAATTGAATCTCTGCCATGATGCTCCGTATAGCTGCGTTGACTAAATTGCTTAAAGTACTATCGTCACATGAACCGGGTCGCCAGACAAATATCGGCCTCAGTCCAAGGCTTCTCTCAATGCAGATATGAAAGGGATAGACCCAGGTATTTGTGTGTTCGACAGGTAGATTAATGGACTGACGGGAGTCAATTTCCAGTAGGGTAGGAAGAGATTTAACCCTCCAGTTGAGAGGGGCGCGAATTCTGCAAGAGAACTTGAGCAATGCGTCAGCTTTATTTTTTGTTACCCGGTACCACTCAAAAATTTGCCTGCGGAGGCTTATGGGCAGAACTTAAAACCCTAGAGTTGGCGCGAACGATTGTTCAGGCTGAAGTGGTGACCTATCGGCAGCGCGAACCCGATACGTTATTTTTAGATGATTTACTTAAAACCCCTGACACCCTGGAACACGCCATTTTTGTGGTGAGTTGGGGGTTTGATGCGGCGCGGTTGCTGCCAAAATTAAAGGGGCTGCATACGATTTATCACGCCCACAGTGCTGGATATGGGTTTCGATTGCCCTCTACAGTGCCCATCGTAACCGTAAGCCGCAATACGCTCGGTTACTGGGGGCAACAAGCGCCTCAATCGCTGCTGTACTACCTCCCCAACGAAATTTCGCCGCACTTCCAAAATCTGCACCAGTCCCGCGACATTGATGTGTTAGTCCATACGCGCAAGTCGTCGCGGTATTTGCTGCAAGAATTACTGCCAGCCCTACAGCAGCGCTACACGGTCTATGCTGTGCAAGGTTTTGTCGATGACTTTGCGGCATTGTTCAACCGAGCTAAGGTCTATCTCTACGACTCGGCAGAATATTGGGCGATTCAAGGGGTGACTGAAGGGTTTGGCCTCCAGCCGCTAGAGGCGATCGCCTGCGGTTGTCAGGTGTTTTCCAGTGTCAATCATGGTTTGTCCGATTATCTGGATCCAGGATTTAACTGTCAAAAGATTGCTGGACACTCGCTTCAGTTTGATGTCGAGCGCATCCTTAAAGCGATTGAGCATCCAGTCTCCCCAGATGATGCCTTCTTAGCCGAATACCGCCGTGATCACATTCTTCAGCGGCTGGAACGCATCTTGAGCGACATCAATACCTTTTTTGATGGTGCGCCTGAATCCCAAACGGCGATCGCCCCCCTAACCCCGTTCAAAATTTGGCAATTGCGTGCGGAGCGCTTCCGGCAAAAAGCGCAGCTTAAATTACTGAAGCGTAAATAACGCCCAGCAATAGAACTGCGCGTGATCGGCTAAAGCGAAGAAGGAGCCATTGTGGCGGCAGAGGGATGATGTTCCTCTAGAATAATGCGATCACTGCGAGGGTCTGCCGATAACACCTTCACATAGATGTATTCGCCTAGAGTGACAGAGCGATTAAAGCGCATCGCCAATTCCAGCCCTAAATCTTCAATTAAAATCAGCGCTAAGCCTTCATGTTCTCGCAGCCATCGCAATATCATGGCCTGCCAAATCGTGTCGCTGTGGCGGCGCAAAAATTCTAGGCTCCAGTAGCGATTGGTCTGACGCTCGACAAAACTCGCCTCTTGCACAACCGTTGCGATGCTTGCCAACAAATTCGCCAAGTCGCTTCCCGCAAAGGGTAAAGGGTCGCCCCGCAGATGCGCTTTGATCTGAAAATGCGCCACTAAATCGGCATAACGCCGAATGGGGGATGTGACTTGGCAATAGCTTTCTAGCCCCAAGCTGGCATGTCGGGAGGGGGTAATGCCCACTTCACTTCGCGGCATACAGCGACGGATGGCAGAGGAGCGCACAGGGCCAGCATCCAGTTGCATTAGTTCTTCTTCGGGGGGCAGTTCTGGTTGAGGCTGCGACCGGAAGGGGAGCGGCAGTTCGTGGGTTTGCCCATACTGTGCTGCCACTTCTCCGGCCAAGATCATCATTTCGGCGACGAGGGTACGGGACATGGAGTCTTCCAGGACCACAATATCGATGTCATCACCGTTGACCTTAATCACCGATTCCGGCATTTTAATGCTGATAGCCCCTTGGGTTTCCCGCCAGGCTTGGCGTCGCTTGGCCCAAGAGGCCAGATTTATCAGTTCGGTTTCTGCCTGAATGCCCAATTCCAGCATTTCGTCCACATCGTCGTAGGTCAGACGATAGGTGGGTTTGATCAAGCTGGGGGCAATCTGATAACGCTCCACGGCACCGCTCTCGTCTAAGAGCACGCCAAAACTCAAGGCACAGCATAGTTGTCCTTGAATTAAGCTCATTGGCCCTGTAGACAGTTCGACAGGAAACATGGGGATCATCCCTGTCGGTAAATAAACCGTCGTGCTGCGTCGTTGCGCTTCGCGGTCTAGGTCGTCGCCAGGAAACACCCAACGACTTGGATCTGCAATATGAATCCAAATTTGCTGACGACCCTCTTCGATGGTTTCGATGCTGAGGCCGTCATCAATTTCAGCGGTGCTTTCGTCGTCAATGGTATAGACCTTGAGGTGCGTTAAATCAATGCGGTTAGGCTCAAGGTCTGGTGGGGTCATAGTAAGCCGCTCTTGAACGGTAGATAAGAGGTTGGCGGAAAACTGCACGGGCAGGTTGCTGCGCCGCATGAATAAATTTTCATGGGGTGTCCATAGTCCTAAATCTACCAGTACTTGAAAGGCGGATTGCGGAGATTCAGGGCGTTGCAACTGCTTTAAGAGATCGATGGCAGCGTTGCGGGTGGTCGATTCTTCGGCAAAGGTGGCATAGCGTTCTAAGGCGGCAAGGTGAGGGCGATCGCTGGTTTGCCACTCCACTTCTGCCCCGGACAGTGCGGCAGTAAATCGCTCTAATAAAGCCTGTTGTTCTTGCTGACGTAAAGCTTCGCGCTCAATTTGATGTTTCAGTTCTAACACTTGAGCGGATGAGCGGGGTTCGTAGGTTTCCCCTTTTTGTTTAAAGTACAGCTTGTCTGCGCTCAACAGACGGTATGCTGCGTAGCAACAAGGCGGACTTTGATCGGAAAACAAGAGCTGTGCCATGTCGCTAGGCACTACAGCACGACCTTCGTCCAAAAGGATTTCCCAAGCCACTTCAAGGCTGGATGGATCCATCAGCCCTTCTGCTTCTGTCCAAAACGTGTCAATTTCAGCAGCCTTGTACGACTGCCCCTCAACCACGTAGGAAATTTGTCGCGGATGGAGTGTGTGTGACTGACCTTTACGGTCAATGACAACCCAATGTTTTTTGCCTTCAGGTCGCTCAGCAACGCCTAAACGAGGCAAACGCTCGCTATCTGCTGCATCGCCCTGAACTCTAAATTCAACCAGTGTCCCTTTATCCACGCATTTTTGCCCAGTGTCTGTAGAAGCGAAACAAGCCTAGGCTTCTGATAAAACAACCTAGGCTCAACGCTACTCTATTTTAGACCCAGCAGACACTTGAGCCTTAGCTTCAGCAAAACTGCAAGTGAAGTAAAGCAGCAGCCTCAAGCGGTTGGCGCTGCTTTAGCCTTCTTTATTGATAAAGGGCAATAGGGCAATGATGCGTGCCCGTTTAATTGCAACGGTGAGGTCGCGTTGTTGTTTAGCAGTCAGGCCTGTGATACGACGGGGCAAAATTTTACCGCGCTCAGTAATGAACCGACGCAGCAGGTCAACGTCTTTGTAATCGATGGGGTCGCCAGGTTTAATGGGAGAAATGCGGCGTCGGAAGTAGGCCATAGTCTTCTATCTTGTTTGCTTTGAAGGAAATAAAACGGACATTGGGCACAAAACCCAACGGCTGAGCCAAGACAAACGCTTAGCGTTCAGCTTTACTTGATTTCTTTATGCACTGTATGGGAATTGCAGTGCGGGCAGAATTTCTTCAGTTCTAACCGTCCAGTGGTATTGCGACGGTTTTTCATTGTGGTGTATCGGGATACGCCAGGCGATCGCTTGTTCGCGTTGGAGCGACACTCGGTACACTCTAGGGTAATAATGACACGGACGCCCTTAGCCATGAGTCTGTACGCAGTAAAGTTCAATAGACACAATCGTTAATTATCTCACAGGTCAACAGGTTTGCGTCAACCATTTTGAGGGTTGCTTCCTAAGCTAAGGAAAACGAGGTGCAGTCTAGTGACGTCTAGACTACACCTGTACCGGCTACTGATGCTTGTCTCTCTTGCGAGCCATGGGGTTGAGGCGACAAGCGACCGTTGAGCTGTGGATGGGCTAGATGCCTAGACGACTGTAAATTGTGTCTAGGTTTTGCAGGTGGGCTTCAGGATTAAAGCAATGGGCTAATTCATCGGTCGATAGGTAGCGTTGTACCTGTGGGTCTTGGGCAACGAGGGCTCGGAAATTGCCGCCTTCTCGGTTCCAGGCTTGGTGAGCATTCCCCTGCACGATCGCATAGGCGTCTTCACGACTCATGCCTTTGTCGATCAATGCCAATAAAACGCGTTGGCTGAAGATGACACCACCGTACAGGTTCATGTTGCGCTGCATGTTGTCGGGGTAAATCAGCAGATTCTCAACGAGATCGGTGATTTCTTTCAACATGAAGTGCATCAGGATGCAGGCATCCGGCAACATCACCCGTTCTGCCGAGCTATGGGAAATATCACGCTCGTGCCATAGGGCTACGTTTTCGAGGGCGGTCATGGCGTAGCTACGGATTAACCGCGCGAGGCCCGTGAGACGCTCTGACCGGATGGGGTTGCGTTTATGGGGCATGGCTGACGAGCCTTTTTGCCCCTTCGAGAAATATTCTTCGACTTCTAAAACGTCGGTGCGTTGCAGGTTACGAATTTCGACGGCAAAGCGCTCAATGCTTGCGGCTAACAGCGCCAGCCCTTGCAAGTAATTGGCGTGGCGATCGCGTGAAATGACTTGTGTAGAAGCGGTATCGGGTTCTAGGCCGAGTTTGCGACAGGCGATCGCCTCTACCTGCGGGTCAATATTGGCATAGGTGCCTACTGCACCGGAAATTTTGCCTACGGCAATTTCGGTTTTAAGGGCGAGTAGCCGTTCTTTGCTCCGCAGCACTTCAGCCAGCCAGCCCGCTAACTTAAACCCAAAGGTAATGGGTTCTGCATGAATGCCGTGACTGCGGCCCACCATGACGGTGTAACGATGCTGTCGCGCTTGTTTGCGCAAGGCTTCAATTAACGCCTCGACATGGTTCAAAATGACATCCAGGCTTGCCACCATTTGCAGAGCCAGTGCCGTATCCAGAACATCGGAGCTGGTCATGCCCAAGTGAATGTAGCGTCCGGCATCACCCACGTACTCGTTAACATTGGTGAGAAATGCAATTACATCGTGCTTGACTGTAGCCTCGATCTCTAAAATGCGCTGCGGATCGAAGTTGGCCTTTTCGCGAATGGTTGCCACAGCTTCAGCCGGAATTTTTCCCAGTTCTGCCTGCGCCTCGCAAGCAGCAATCTCCACCTGAAGCCATGTTTTATACTTATAGGCCTCGGTCCATAGGTTGCCCATTTCGGGCAAAGTGTATCGTTCTAACAAAGTGGCTTCGCAGAGTACAACTGAACCATTGTAAGCCGTTGCTTTGCCTTTTGCATCGGCAGGGGCGGACCCTATTTTCGTTCGGGGTGCTCTAGTTCCGGTATGCTGCCCATGGCATTGATGGCTGCAATCATCTGGTACAAGCGGCCATGATCGCGCTGATTAAAATGAAATACGAGCCGTGGCAAAGACTCTGTCCCGTCTAAAACCTGCTGCGGTTGCGCTTGTTGGTGCTGAATTTCGCCCTTCAACATGCCCGACTTTTCAATAGTGCCGGAAATTAAAATGTCGCTGAAGTCGCGGTTGAGAGAGGCAACCTGTTCCTCAGAGATATCGTGATTGAGCCGCATCACAAACTGCTCACCCACATAGCGACTAGAGTGATACACACGATAAAAATTCGAAATTGCGGCACAGGCGACGTCTATATTGTCCGTGATGGTGTACATCTGCCGATCTTCTGGACTAATGAGCGCCCTAGAAATAAGCTGCTTTTCAATATAGTCATCCCAGGTTTGCCAGTAGGTGCCACCGGGTCTATCGATGAGGACAATGGGAATGGGTGAAGACTTACCCGTTTGAATCAGCGTGAGGCACTCAAACGCTTCATCCTGAGTGCCAAACCCGCCTGGAAAAGCCGCTACAACGTCGGCTTCGCGCAGGAAAAACAGTTTGCGGGTAAAGAAGTACTTGAAGTTGATCAGCTTCGGGTCGCCTTCAATGAAGGGATTGGAGGTTTGCTCAAAAGGCAGTTGAATATTCAGACCAAAAGATTGGGATGCACCCGCCCCTTTATTGGCGGCTTCCATAATGCCGCCACCTGCCCCTGTCATCACCATAAAGCCTTGTTTGGTGATCGCACGGGAAAAGTCTGCGGCAATGCGATATTCTTCGCTTTCTTCAGGCAGACGCGCTGAACCAAACACCGCAATTTTGCGAACGTGACGGTAGCTATGGAAGACCTGAAAGGCTCGTTCCATATCTTGGAGCGCAGCCCTGAGTATTTTCCAGTCAAGGCGAGCGATGTCTTCTTCGGTCATCCGTAACAGCGTCAACAGCGCTTCATGGATATAAGCGCCATTGGGTAGCTCAGGTAAACGGGTCAGGAAGTGATCGAAGTTTTCTTTTAAAGACTGAATCGCTTGACGTGAAACCGGAGAAACCATAGGCCGTACTCAGCATTGGGCTTCCATTGTACTGGAATTGTTAGATGCTCTGGGTTAACGTTTGGATTTTGAAATACACTTGCCGCTACCAGGCCATCAGCGCTTGGGCTTTACGCGGCAGGCCTCATGACTGTTTAGGATGATCTTGAGTGGATGGTTGGCTGCGATCGCCCTATTTACCATTTGGCTTTACTTGTTTTGTACGACCACCTTTGGCTCTGGGGTAAGTGGCAAAATTAGAATGGATAAGCAAGCCTGCATGTAGGGAAGTAAGCAGTCTACACAGTGACTTCTTGTCCAACTACGCTTAAGTATTCCGTATGAGGTACCTCTCTCGGTTCAAACCCTGAACTATCTCAAAATCTGAGGAGCGTCAATGCTACGCCTAGATATTTCACCCTGATAGGGTAATCCATTGTACGTTCTTTGGCTTTACCTTCCGCTTCAAATGTAGGTTCCGTAAACTTTAGTACAGTTATGCTTACACTCTTGTTGCGATCTATTAGGGTAGAAGGGAGAGAATCTCTACCCTGGAGGCCTTTAGGATGAAAATTCTACTGGTAGAGGATGATGAGAGCACTGCTACCTTAATTTCCAAAGCGTTAACTGCCCATCACTATCTCGTCAATACTACAGAAAACGGCCAAACTGGTCTTGAGTTAACCAAAGCCTATAATTACGATTTGATCCTGTTGGACTTAATGTTGCCCGGTTTGGATGGTGTCAGCTTGTGCCGCAAGTTGCGCTCTCAGGGCGCGCAGATGCCGATCTTGATGTTGACCTCTAAAAATAGCAGCAGCGATCGCGTGAAAGGCTTGGAAGCTGGAGCGGATGACTATGTTGTTAAGCCTTTTGACCTCTCAGAGTTAGTAGCCCGTGTTCGGGCCTTGCTACGGCGCAAATCGACCTCATTAAATAGCGTCTTGTCTTGGGGAGGGTTGCACCTGGACTTGAGTAGTCGAGATGTGACCTATAACCAAGTTACTGTTCACCTAACCCCAAAAGAATATGGTCTGCTAGAACTGTTCCTCCGTAATCCCCGCAGAACCTTCGACCGCAGTGCATTGCTCGATAGCGTCTGGGATGCCGATGAATTTCCGGGTGAACGGGCTGTGACAACCCAAATTAAAGGGTTACGCCAAAAACTGAAAGCAGCAGGCATGCAGATAGACTGCTTGGAAACTGTCTATGGGTTAGGCTACCGCTTAAAACCAGAGCCTAAGATAGAAGTGATCGATGGTGAAGATAGCGAATCTCCCCAACACTTGGGCCTAGGGCAAAAGGTGACAGAAGCAGAGGTGGCCAATGCCATTGAGTCCTTGTGGCACAAACTGGCAGAAACCTTTACCGATGCCTTTCAGTTGCTTGAGGAGCTGAGTTCTCCAGCGAGTGTTGGAACCTCTTTAAACCCTCTCCTGCGCCAACAGGGTATTTTGGTTGCTCATCGATTGGCAGGCAACCTTGGCTCCTTTGGTTTACCAAGGGGGTCGGATTTAGCCCGTCAGATTGAACAAACCCTCCAAGCCAAAACCCGATTGTCACAACGCGATGTCCAGCAGATTTCGACCTGGGTGCAAGCGTTGAAAGAAGTCGTGCTACAGCCGCGCCGACAATTTACTACCCCACCATCAGCAAATGCTGAGTTAAACGATAGCGACGGGCTAACGGCTAGAACCAATCGCAAGCAAGCTCCGCCTGCAAAACCCATTCGGCTCTTGTTGGTGGATGACGATGTGCTCATCGGCGAGCAAATTCAAAGTGTGGCTCAATCGGAACATTTTCAGGTCACAGTGGCTACAAC
>DATNQK010000044.1:0-2350 GCA_036704065.1 Stenomitos sp. | reverse complement strand
CAACAATTAAATGGAAATGCAATACCGTAAGGTTTTGGTAGTGCTTATATGTTATTGATTAATCTCTTCTCTTACTGCTCAAAAATATGTAGCTCAAAGCAACACAAAAAGGGCAAATTCCTAGGCTAATGTTCCTATAGCAAAAAGCCCAAAGCAACTCAAGAAGTTCACCTTTGGGCTTTGGACTATTGGCTTACCTAGGACGCGAAGACGATAAGCAAACGATTATTGATTGGCAGAATCATTAGAAGTGCTAGGGGCACTATTGCTACCACCTGACGGTGCTGAGGACGAGGAATTATCAGACGCAGAAGGTGCAGAGGGTGCTGATGGCGCAGCAGGTACTTCGACTTTAGGGGCCGGAACCGTAATCTTAGGGGCCGGAACGGTGACATTAACGTTAGGGGCCGAAGGCGCTGGCGCTGAAGAAGGTGCGGAGGAAGGAAGGTTAATAATATTGGTATCAGCAGGTTTGGTATCGGGTCGACCCAGAAATAGCCATGTTCCTAGGCCTGCCAAGCCAACCAGAAAAAGCCCAATCAACACTCCTAAGCCTGTATTGTTTGCATCTCTAGATGAACTGCCATCTGTATATCCAGTTTGATAATCAACGTCACGTTCTACATCTCTTCTATTCATTTTAAGCATCCTTCAAAAGACAATATATATACACTTAGGCTTGAAGAGATTTGAGAATTCTTCAGCAAACCCAGCTCATTTATTTCTTCACCAAAGATAATAGGAAAACAACCCCTACAGCATCCATCAAACGGGGGAAGCCAACCTTTAGGTGTTATATAAATTGGTGTACGAAAGGTTTAATTTCTAGAATTAAATTTGCCTTTCATTAATTGTGAGACTTAAAAATTGGATACCATTCTTAGGTCATGTGATTTGATTAAGTCCCCAAGAATGGTTTGTCAAGAACAAATCAGCTTTTAGCTATTCAAAAAATAAGTATTTTGGTAGATGCATCGTATGGCCTGAGCTTCTTAAATCATAATTGGTTCTTTATAGGGTGTCTGTATAGACCGATGGATTCTTCTACATGCTTCAGGTCTTGAAAATCCTAGAAGAGCATCAGCTTAAATCTTTGTCAGTCACTTCAGAAGGAGTATTGACTATTAGGATAGGTTGCTCAACCCCATCACTTGCCTTGATTAGACTAGGGTTTGTTGTGGGTGCAAGGGTAGGTCAGACTTTGGCGTTTAATTTTAGTGAGTTTTCTTTTATCTATGAATTCAATTTATGAATTAGTGTTGCAGTATATACAGGAAATTATCAATTAATCTAAATCCATACTCAACTTTTTGGGCTGCGCCCATGCAAGTTACTTCTAATGGTAGAAAATTAATTATTAAAACGATTAGAGGATGAGAAGTGGAGTAGAAGAAGGTAAGAAACATTGTTGACAGCAACTTGCTTGCTTCTGAAAGCTCAACTTGTTGTTTTGCAATCTTAATAATATTTGAGAGGTTTTCATTGAGTACACCACTACAAACAAAAGGGCAATTAGAGCGTAAGTTGTCGCAGCACATTCAATCTCTCTATCGGCAGCAGTTTCATCAACAGCCTGCCAAAATTACTTGTGAACTCGGCAACAACAATCTTACGTTTATTTTAGAAGACTCTATTACGCAGCCTGAAAAAACCCTCGTCGATCAAGGTCAGATCCAACTCGCAGAAGAGGTTCGCGACAATTTAGGTGAAGCGTTCAAACCAGAACTCAAGAAGTCTCTTGAAACACTGTTGCAAGTTCAAGTGCTTGATATTTTAAGCGATGCTGCTATCAGCTCGGGACGTACAGGCATTATCGTTATTCTTTCACAGACGCCGGCTTTCCGAGGATCGGACCATCGAGCGAAACAGAATGGGGAGCCTTTACCAAAAAACGTTTCCAGCGAGAATTTAAAGGAAGGTTCGCAAGCTGCTTAGCCAGATTAATCAAGGCTATTCTTCTAACCCTCAAACCTCATCGAGCTCTAGGAGATAGAATGTGGAAAGCTGTTTCTGGATAGCAATTCACGTCAGTTATGGTACAGCACCAAGATGAGTTTGAGGATTCAGCACCTGAGTTTTTAAGGATTGACTTAAGTAATTGCGATCACGAACCTATCCATATTCCTGGTTCTATTCAACCTCACGGCCTTTTGTTTGCCGCTGATCCCTCAACCTTAACAATCCTCCAAGTGAGTAACAACACTTGGCAGTCAACGCCACTGAAACAAGCTGAATCAATTGACTAGAGCAGCTTTGAGAACGTCACGAGGTTTGGTCATTCTTGGAAAAGGCTTTGGTCTGCGTTTTACTACTCTAGGTTCAGACCGAAACGCTCTTAAAGGCAACAAGT
>DATNQK010000043.1:0-2914 GCA_036704065.1 Stenomitos sp. | reverse complement strand
CCCAGGAATTTGTCACGATTGTGGGGGTGAGTGGTGCGGGCAAATCAACGTTACTCAATGCTCTTTGTGGGTTCCGTCCTGCCACGCGTGGCAGTGTGTTTGTCAATGGCCATAGCTTGTACCAAAACTATGATGCCTATCGGACTGAGCTAGGCTATGTTCCCCAAGACGACATTATTCATCAGGATTTAACCGTACAACAGGCTCTGGAATTCGCGGCACAATTGCGGCTACCGTCTGATATCTCTGCCCTAGAGCGGCGGCGGCAAGTGCGACAGGTCCTAGAGGATCTTGAACTACTAGAGCAAACCAATACGCTGGTGCGTAACCTTAGCGGTGGACAGCGCAAACGCGTCTCGATTGGCGTGGAATTGCTGACGCAGCCCAGTCTATTTTTCCTGGATGAAGCCACATCAGGACTCGACCCAGGGACAGAACTGCAGATGATGCGGCTGCTGCGTAAGATGGCGCAACAGGGTCGCACGGTCATCCTCGTGACCCACACCACCAAGAATTTGATGCTCAGCGATTTAGTGGTGTTTTTAGCCAAGGGTGGGCGCGTTGCCTTTTTTGGGCCGCCTAAGGTGGCCTTGACCTACTTCGGTGTACAGGAGTTTGACGAGATTTACATCAAGGTTGAGGAGGAGCAATCCCCAGCAGAGTGGGCATTACAGTATCGAGAGTCTGCTTACTACCAGCAGTACGTTACCCAGCGTCAAGCCTTTTTACAGGGTGTACAAGCCAGCAAGCGGGATACACAAGCCGATACGGTTTCGTCCCAGTCCCCGCGTCCGTCGATTGGGCGGCAGTTGCGATTACTGACGCTGCGGAATCTCACCATTCTTTGGCAAGATCGGGCGAGTTTCTTGTTTTTATTGGCGATCTCTCCGATTCTGGGCCTTCTCGATTTTGTGCTGTGGCGGCGTCGGATGTTCGACGCAATGGATGGGGATCCAAGTCAATGCTTTACCTTGCTGTTTATCTCCGTCCTGATTGCGGTAATTGTCGGCAGCTTAAGCACCATGCGAGAAGTGGTGAAAGAGGCCGAGATTTATCGCAGAGAACGCATGATTGGGCTGCAAATATTGCCTTATATCTTGTCTAAGGTGGGGCTAAGCGCCGTTCTAGCGTTGTATCAGGCAGCCATTTTCTTGGCCACTAAGGTAATGACGGTGGATATTCCAGGCGACGGGCTAACGTTGGTTGCCATGTATATCACCCTGTTCTTGGCCACTTTGGGGGGGATGGTGATGGGGCTGTTGGTGTCGGCGTTGTCAACGTCGCAGAACATGGCTCCGTTACTGACCATTTTATTTTTAGTCCCCCAAATTACCTTTGCGGGATCATTTTTGCCGCTGCATACGGTCGGGCCGGTGGGTCAAGTTTTGAGTCAATTGACGATTACCCGGTGGTCATACGAATCAATGGTGACACTCTCGGGCATGGGGTTGACCATTGCCCGCGATCCTTGCTGGCAAAAACCAGAGTCTGTCCGTAACAGTTGGAGTGAGTCGGACAAAGCGCAATGTGACTGCATGGGTACCCATTTGTTTGATCGCTGTTCTTTTCCAGGGCTACAACAAGAATTTGACCCAGCGGTGAATCAACCAGAGCCGCAGCAACCAAAGAGCCCTGGGGATCCGCCCCCTGCCCCGTCGAATCTGTTGCTGGAGGCGCAGCAATTTTCTGACGATTTAAAGGCCTTTTCTGATAAAACAAAGCGTTATCGGCAAGATTTAGATCAGTGGCAAACACGGTTCAGTCAATGGAAAGAGAAACGGGGTCGGGCGATCGCCGCTGGTGAAGAATTGATTAGTCGATTTAATAGAAACCAAGGCAACACCTTCGATGTCAACGTTGGCGGTCATTGGTTGAAGTTGATAGCATTGATTCTGGGTATGCTAGCCCTACTTGTCTTTGTGCAGAAGCGCAAAGATTGGGTTTAGTTGGCTGTTTTAGACTGGAGGGATTTCAAAGCTTTATTACTTTTTGATACGTTTAACTTTACAGAACACGTGCCAATTGGAATGGCTGTAAACTATCCATTTAAAATCGTGTTCTACGCTGCAGCGATTTTTTTACAAGTCGGCTATTTCTAGAGTTGGTAAAGTAACGCATTGTGTGCTGAAGACCCTTGCCCTGTTTTTTAAATCTATCGGTTCATTTTCAGGTGTGTAGAGATGACTTTCTCTGAATCCTTCGATGCTTCTTCAGAACCTAGCCAGTACGAGCTGATTGCTGAAACCGAGTTTTTCGCGTCTCCCGCTTTTGACTCTCCTTCTCTATCTGCTTCAGGATCCAACTGGCAAGAGCAATTGTTGCCGCTGTCCTGTGTTTCACAGGAAGATAACCTAGAGGTTTTACGCGCAGAGCTAAAGGCCGCACATCAACTCCTGCAACAGCAGCACAATCAGTTGACTCATGTCACTGAACAATTAAAAACCAAAGATTTACAACTCAACCAAGCGCAGGATGAACTGAGGGTCTTCCGTCAAGCCAATGATGGGCAAACGGCGAGAATGTCTGAAGTGGAATCTATCTGCAAAGATTTAAAGATGCAGCTTCGGCGTCAACAGCAACGTGTGCTCCAGTACCGCAGCTTACTGAGTGAAGTGAGTGAACGCAAGCTAGACGAGCGCAATTTTAATGGGGTGTTTCTCGCGACGGCGCAGCAATCACAGACAAAAGCCCTGCCCCCTTGTAATAAGTTGACTGAGGCGAGCGAAGCCAATCTACAGGCTGCGGCTGCAAAAGCACCCCCTGTGAGTGCTTGGTCTGCACCGGACTCCATTGGTCTAACAGGGCCACTGGCGTGTTACCGCAAGTTGGCCAATATCCGAATGACGGCATCCAGTCTGCGACGAGAGGTGACGATGAAGCCGTTGGCCTCTGTGTCTGGCGAAGGTCGTCATGC
>DATNQK010000042.1:0-7467 GCA_036704065.1 Stenomitos sp. | reverse complement strand
GCTGCCTTTAGCTCTTGAATCCGCAGGGGTTTGGTAATGTAGTCTTGCATGCCTGCCTGTAAACAACGTTCGCGATCGCCCGGCATGGCATAGGCGGTCAGTGCAATAATGTAGGGTCGTTCTGGGGGTTGCCAGTCTCGAGAGATATGTTGCGCCGTTGTAATACCATCCATCTCTGGCATTTCAATATCCATCAAAACCAAGTCATAGTTTTCTTGCTGTAAGGCTTGCAACGCCTCCAAACCATGATTGGCCACAGTGGTGGTGTAACCCAACTGTTTCAGCATCGACTGAGCCACCGTTTGGTTCACGGGGTTATCTTCAACCAATAAAACCTTCAGAAAGCTAGAAGCAGGCGTTGCACCATCCTGAGTCGCACGGGCAGGTGCTGTAGGGGCAATATTGAACTGTCCGGGAGAGGTAACCATGTGCGCCTCAATACTTTGTTCAAGTGCGTTGACGGGAATAACCGCATAAAATGTAGAACCCACTTGGGAGGGGTCTTGACTCTCGTCATTCAAGTCTACCCACCCAGAAGGAGACCAGTTGGAGGGACAATCTCCCTTAATACTGCCCCTACTTTCCACCCACAATTTGCCTCCCATCAAATTGACCAGTTGTTTACAAATGGCTAGCCCCAACCCTGTACCTCCATACTGACGGGTTACGGAACTATCCACTTGACTGAAGGGCTGAAACAGAAGCTCTTGCTGGGATTTCGAGATACCAATACCTGTATCTCGTACCATGAACAGGAGTTCGTAATGCTCAACCGTGGGGTCTGGTTGTTTCGCCCCTACATACACACAAACCTGACCCGCAGGTGTGAACTTGATGGCGTTGCTAATCAAATTCACCAAAACTTGTCTGAGTCGATGACTATCGCCTTCAATGGACAGGGGAACATTGGGTTCGATTCGATGCTTTAGTTCAAGGTGCTTCTCTGCACATTTGGGTGCAAGTAATGCCAAAACCGAGCCTACACAGTGATGCAGGTCAAACGGACGCATTTCCATTTGCAACTTGCCCGACTCGATTTTAGAAAAATCTAAAATATCGTTGAGCAACATCATCAGTGACTCGCTCCCATTGCGGGCAATGTCTAGGTAGGTGGCTTGGGTTGAGTCGACGCTGGAGGAATGGAGGAGATCCAGGGTGCCAATTACGGCATTCATGGGGGTGCGAATTTCATGGCTCATGATGGCGAGAAATTCACTCTTGGCACGACTGGCTTCTTCGGCTGCTTGTTTTGCTTCGGCAAGGGCTTGGTTTTGCTGCATCAATTGGTTGCGATGCTCCGTTTCTTGTTCTAAGAGCTGCGCTTGAGCAATAGCAATACCCACTTGAGCGGCAACCGCTTCAAACAATTCAATTTCGTCAACTTGCCAATACCGCTGGCGATCGCATTGTTGCAATGCAAGGACGCCATTGGGTTTGCCTTGATAGGAGGTTCGCACTGCAATCATCGATTTAATGCCGAGAGCCTCCCCAAGGTGTTGCATCGGCTCTAGCAGCGGATCAGTGGTGATATCGTGAACCACGACCGCCGCATCTTGACTTAAAACCGTTAGGGCATGGGGGTTGTCATTGATGGGAATGGATGTATCGCCTAGAGAGGCGATGCCTTCAGCGAGGTATTCGGATACACAAGGAATTTGCGGTTGGGGGGATTCAGCATAGGTGTGCAGCAAACAGCGACTAGCGCGAAATACCTTACCCATTTGCTCGACTGTGGTTTGAAAAATGAGACGTGTATCTAAGCTCTCACGAATCTTTTGCGTAATTTGTTTCAGTAATACCGTTTGTTTGAGCTGATTTTGCAGTGCATTTTGATACTGCTGGCGCTCCATTTCGCTGCCCACCCACTGGGCCATGAAGCGCAGTAAATCTTTTTGATAACGCTCAAAGGGTTTAGTGACTGGCAAGGAACTGGTAAAGCACAAAAGTCCTTGTACTTGCTTACCGACTAAAACCCGCACCCCTAACCATGCACGGCATTGGAAGAGACTTTCAGGCCCTGTCTGTGCATTGGAGGTTGGATGATGGAGGTTGATATGGTCGTAATCGAGGGGCGAATCATGCTTAACGGTGAGGGTGCACAGTTCTACGAATAGTGCATCTTGCAGCAGTTTATGGGTAGCAATAGGCTCACTTGCTTGGGATCCGTTGAGAGGCTGAGACTCTTGAGCCAGAATATTCGGTCGCTCTTCATTCCACTCACAAAAATAGCCCTGTTCTAGTTCAAACCATTCGCAGCCCATGCTCAACAACTTTTGCAGCCGCTCTGGAAACCTCAGATCCCGTGCTGCAATCACATCGTTCAGCAGGCGATCGCGCCGCTGTAGCTCGATTTCAGTTTGGTGATGCATCGACAACGTTACATTCGCCGTCAGATTTGTGGTGGGCTCTAGCTCATTAACGATATACAGCGCACTGACTTGAGACCCGAACTGAATGCGATCGCCATTGTGCAAATCATAGGTGGTACAAGAATGATCGTTGACGCTAACCCCATTGGTACTGCGATGTCCACCGATGTTGCCGTCGATCAGGCGATAAAAAAAATCTCCACTCGGCGTTGGCACCTTGATCAACTGAGCATGCTGCCGCGAAACCGCCATGGAATGCAACAGAATAGAACATCGTGGATCCCGACCAATGATATAAGACTCTGCGGAAAGCGGAATCGTCCGTTTTCCAAGATGGTCATAAATAACCAAAAAATGGTGAATAGTTGCGCTGTCCTTAGGATCCATGAAGTTGATTCTGTTTCCTATCTCATTGGATAGGCCAAGGGCTTCTCTATGCAGGATTCCCTGGAGTTGCCTTATTGTGACGCTCTACACTGTTCTACGGCAATTTTTTTTCGTGATCACATAAAGTTTGGTAACGCATCATTAAGACTGAAGTGAGGATGTCTGAGCCGGATTTGCAAACAATGCCTTTGTACAGAGGATCAGGCTAGTATCCGGTTAGCAGATTACGCTGCTTGCGTTGATGAAGAGCAATCACTCCCGAGTTTTAAAACCAATCCATTTCTCTGTCCTCTCTGTCAACACCTTACTGAGCGTTTGGAATCCTGGCACACAGGCCACTGTTCGAGTCGCCCCAAGAGAACACACATGCGTATGGACTTTTTCCCTAAACCGTTGCGATTGTGCCGATGGAGACGATGGCAACATTTTGGAATAGCTATTCTCCTCAGTGGGATCATGCTGTGCAGCAATCTACCTATGGCCAATGCCCAAGCTCAGGTTGTTACGGATGAAGTCATCTCGCCTACCGCTGACACCAGAATCGCACCTCTCATCGAGAAACTAACCGACCGCAATGTCCGGCGTTGGTTAGCAGCCGCAGATGCATTGGTTACAGTGGGCACCCCAGCCATCCCTGCCCTACAGACTGCATTGCACTCCCCCAACCCAAACCTACGCTGGCATGCCGCTTCTGTATTGGGCGACTTGGGAGCGGAAGCTGCGGTTGCCGTACCGGATCTCATCGGCGCGCTGCAAGATTCTGACCCCCAGGTTCGTCTTTATGCAGCTCTAGCCTTGGGTAATATGCGGAAGGCGGCCCAAGCGGCAGTCCCCAGTCTAATTACGGCGCTGCGCGATTCAGATCTTTATGTACGAATTTATGTGCCCACTGCATTACGTAAAATTGGGGCACAAGGAGAAGTGGCTGTTCCTGCACTCACAGCCGTATTGAGAGATCCCAATCCGCAGGTACGCCTCAATGCAGCACAAGCCTTGGGGGCCTTGGGCCGAGATGCAGAATCTGCGATTCCAAACTTGGTAGAAGCGCTCCTTGATCCGCAAGGGTATGTACGGATGGGTGCAGTTAAGGGCTTAGCCAGTATTGCCGGAGCCTTTCAAGATCAGGCCAAAACATTACCTAGCCGTAGACTAGCGAGTCTAATTACCACCTTTGAGCAAGTCCAATCACTCTTAGAAAACCCGACTCAGGGGTTCTCCAGCGATGACATAGCACGGATTCGGCGTCCATTAAATGCACTCAAAACGGAACAAGACCGCCGTTTTTGGGATAAAGCGATCATTCTAATCCAGCACCATCCCTGGTGGGTTGTCATTGTTCTCTATATTCTGGTGTTGCCGGTGGTTTGCTTAGCCCTGTTGCACATTGCACCGCTGTGGCTACTAACCATTAACGATACGCTGAAGCCCTACACTGATTTTGTCGTGCCGTTACTGGGAATCAATGTTCCCTTACGGCTACTGCTGCTAGTGGGCTGGTTTCACTATCATCCGCGGGTGCTGGATGCTTGGGTAGCACAGCACTTGGAGAGTGCCCAAAAACGGTTTGCCCAAAAGCCAACAGTGCGTGAGCGCCAAAACTGGGTTCCATTGCCTGTAGTGCTGGATGGCACCGTCCTGCCTCAATTGCAGGCAGCAGATTTACGACCCGCTTTTAGCTTACAGCGTAGCCGTTTGGCAATTGTGGGAGAGGGTGGCATCGGCAAAACCAGCCTCGCCTGCTGTGTTGGACAGTGGGCGATGGCCCAAACCCCCTCGAATCGTCTTGGGGAGCATCCCATGCTGCCAGTATTGCTTGAGGAACCGTTCCCTGTGGATCGAGAGACAGGTCGAGCTAATTTCTTGATGGCCATACAGGGCCAACTTCAATCGGCCATTGATGCCTCTGAACCCGTCAACCTAGCGTTAATGGAACGGTTACTAAGACAACGGCGCATTTTAGTGATTGTAGATCGCTTCTCGGAGATGCCCCCTGCCACCCGCAATGCCATTCAGCCAGATCTGCCAGACTTTTTAGCCAACGCCTTGGTAGTCACGTCTCGCCACGATGAAACCTTGGGACGCATCCATCGTACTGTGCTGACACCCTTACGCATTGAAAGCAACAAGCTGTCTTCATTTATGGAGGCATATCTGATGCGCCAAGGACAACGCAGCCGTCTCAACGATGCAGAATTTTTTGCTGCTTGCCAGCAATTATCGTTAATGGTGGGGGCACGGCCCATTACTGTGTTGCTGGCGAAACTGTACGCCGAGCTATTAATTCGAAAGTTGCACCAGAATGATGCAAACCCCGATCTCTCTACCTTGCCAGATGATATCCCTAGTCTTATGTTGGGGTATCTCAACGAGCTAAACCGTGATGTCACAGCCGACCCGTTACCAGACCGAGTGGTACATCAAGATGCAAAGGCATTGGCTTGGGCCTGCCTGAAATCCCAGTTTTTCCCACAGCCCATTGCGCGCACTGAAGCCCTAGCCGTTCTGGCCAGGTTAGATCGAGACAATCCTGAAGTTCACTTAACCTACCTTGAAGGGACACTACGGCTGATTGAGACAGTCGGCACTGGTCAGGATCGGATTCGGTTTTGCCTAGATCCCCTTGCAGAGTACTTGGCAGCCTTAGAAATCACTGATGAGTTGGAGGATAACGCAGGACAATGGCAAACAATGATTCTTCAACCAGCTCAAGCAGCGCTCAAACAAGCAATCCCTGTAGAAACAATGCGCGGTTTCTTGTTAGCCCTCCAGGATGTGTACCGCACCCGAGAGGCTCAAGTTGTACCCGCCTCACCTAGGGTGACTCAAAAAGAAGATATCCGTCGCTGCATGATTCAGCTGGCTGCACTCACTCAAACCGAGACCTGATACCACAAGATTAGTGTGCTTGCAGCATCTGCAGCCATTGACGGGTGCCAAAAGACTGGCAAGCTAAAGCCGCGATCGCCGCCGCTTGTTCTAGGGCAGCAACAAAATGGGTTTGCAATATCCCGTGACAGAATGCCCCGTGAAAGGCATCACCAGCGCCCAAGGTATCCACGGGCTGAATGGGGGGCACGTTCAGCAACCCTGACACCCCTCGGTCGTGGTAGAAAATCGGCTCACCGCCTTGGGTAATGGCAATTTGAGGCTGGGCGATCGCCTGTTGGAGATACTGAATAACCTCCATAGCGGTCTGGCATCCTGGTGGAAAAAAGTCAGCAGAGCAAATGGCATAGTCGATGAGCGGCAGCAGGGTATCCAGGTGTGGTTTCCAACTGCCACCATCTAGCACGATGGGAACACCGTTGGTTCTTACCTTCTGAGCCACGGCAAGGCTGGCACCAAGCTGATGCCCATCGGCCAAGACAATATCAACGCTTGCTAAATCAAGATCTGAGGGCAAGCGCGCATCAACTTGAAGGTCGAGGGCATTACGAGAAACCACTGCGCGATCGCCATTGCTCGGCGTCACCATCACGGCAGAGAGCGGGGGTGGCTCCGTTCGGTGGGGCGCAAGATCAACACACTCAATCCCTTGTGCCGCCAAGTCTGCCCGAACAAGGTCAGCAAGGGGATGCGCACCCAACGCACTCAACAAAATGGCTCGATTTCCTAAATGGCGAAAGGCAACCGCAGCATTTGTGGCAGGCCCACCGGCTGCGATCGCCATCTCCGTTGCCGTTTGCTTGCGATTGGGCTGAGGCAACTGCGAAACACCGTAAATTAAATCCAGCGTCGTTAAGCCAACAAACAAACCACAAGAACCCATCGGCCGTTGAAATCTGACAGCCTAATTAAGGTATCGCATTTGAATGTTGACCGTCGTTGTTTTGCCCGACACAAAGACCTGAGACTCAGCAAAGTTAGCAGGCCCAAACCGCAACGGTGGATTGTTGGAAAATCCAAAGCCTTCGTTGGGAATGCCTAACCCATTTGTATTCAGTCGCCCATCCCGATTCATGTCGTGAATCACGGCGATCGCATAGCTGCCCAACGGTACATTCTTGAACAAGACCGTCTTCTGACTGGCCACCGCACATTGAGACGACCTCAAACTTGAGCCCTTACCCCCTTGAGGAAACCCCTTAGGGCCAGAAAACAAACTCAAACAAACCTGACCATTCCCATTCTTCAAGCCGTTGAGCTTAACTTCTAAATCTCCAGATAATCCCGCCCAAGCAGAATGAAGATTTAATACCCAGCTAGCACCCACAAAAACGGCAACCTTAACGTGCCAGCGACTGCAATACACAGCAACTCCTTACTATCCAAACTCAGGACTTCAGACTACGATATTGGCCGAAAAGTTGCATCTCCCGATAGTTTTACCAGTAAAGTCAAACGGAAAGCGGGGATTACTCCGTTTCAGGTTTCCCCGAGTACCGTAAACTTGCAACAGTAAAATTCTCTTGAAGAGACTCCAATGACCTTGCAAGTTTATGGCATTCCCAATTGCGGCACTTGTAAAAAAGCATTTCAATGGCTTGCCGATCATCAAATCGAGTATGAATTTATCAATACTAAAGAGAATCCACCCACAGAAACCATGATTCAGGATTGGGTGAAAGTCTTAGGGGCTAAAGCCATGCGCAATACCTCCGGCCAGTCCTACCGTGCCTTAGGCGAAGAAAAACAGACTTGGTCTGATGCACAATGGGTGGCCGCTTATACCAAAGATGCCATGCTGATAAAACGACCCCTGTTTGTTAAA
>DATNQK010000041.1:0-1964 GCA_036704065.1 Stenomitos sp. | reverse complement strand
ACTAATTTTGACTTCTTCTACCAACTTTGTACCCAGTCATTGGCGGATCTAGCCCTCAGTCCAGAGCAACTTCAACAGGAATGCACTGCGAGGACCAATTTCTACCTCAATCAATCCCAACTTCCTGCCAATTCAGAAGCCACGGCGAGCTTTCTCACCTCACGTGCCACTCTGCAACGTAGACAGCAGCTTACATTCGCCATCCAGGGCGCAAGAAACACCCTTATGTTGCTATTAAACAGAAACGAAATCCAATCGCTTTTTGCCGCAAACGGATTGCCAGATGATTTTAATTTGAATACTGATATTCGTCAGCGCGGCATAAGTATCAATCTTTCCCATCGCCTGACCGGTCTCACCAATTTGAACGTGCTGGCTTCGCGCCAGGAAAGCGTAAGCACCAGTGGCAGTGCGCTAAAACTTACCACCACGATGTACCAGGCCAACCTGACATCCTCGTTGGGCCCCAAGACTACTGGAGGCCTGAGCATCCGGCGCACGGAGTCGGATAGCACTATCAATCCCTATACCGAAAACGCCCTCATCGGCACACTGTCGGTAAACTTTTAAGCCTATGTACGAGTCATTCTACGGTTTGTCCAGCAAGCCTTTCCAACTAAACCCCGACCCTAATTTTTACTTTGGCAGCAAACAGCATCGTCGCGCTCAAGCCTATCTTGAATACGGCATGCATCAGAACGAGGGGTTCATTGTCATCACCGGAGAGGTAGGGGCAGGAAAAACGACTATCGTACGTGGTCTCCTTGACAGCCTGGACCCTGACAAAGTCGTCGCAGCACAACTGGTCAGCACCCAACTTGATGCCGACGACACCCTCAGACTGGTGGGCGCAGCCTTTGGCCTGCGCACCAAGGATGTGGCCAAGTCTGACGTGCTGATGTCCCTCGAGGCTTTTCTGATCAGCATGGCCACCAAGGGAAAGCGCTGCCTGCTCATCGTAGACGAAGCGCAAAACCTGACAGCCCGGGCTGTTGAGGAATTGCGCATGCTATCGAACTTTCAGTATGGCAACCAGGCATTGCTGCAGAGTTTCCTGGTTGGTCAACCTGAGTTTCGGCAGATTCTTCAAAGCCCTCATATGATGCAGTTTCGCCAGCGCGTCATTGCAGCCTGCCATATCGGACCGCTTGATGTCACGGAAACGCAGGCATATATCGAACACCGCCTGAAAATGGCCGGCGCGAAGGCTGATTCGCCTAATCTTTCTCTGGCTGCATTCGAGGCAATTTTCAAGGCCAGTAGCGGTATTCCCAGAAGGATTAACTCGGTCTGCGATCGGTTGCTGCTGTTTGGTTTTCTCAATCACCAGAAGAACTTCGATGTCGCTGATGTCGATGAAGTTGCCCGCGAAATATTTGAGGAAACTGTTGGCGGATCAACTCAAGTACAGATGCAATATCCAATGAACGGCACAGGGGATGCACCATCGCCCTATTCCGAGACAGGTGCCAAATCTGCCGGGGAATCTCATTCTTTGCCGCCCCATGAATTAGTCGCCCTGTTAAGCGCTGAACATATTGCCGAGCGTTTAATCAGGCTCGAACAAAGCCTGACACGCTTGGAGCGTATAAACGGTGCCACTCTCTCGCTGATGCAACAGTATTTGCGCGTGAGCATGCCCCCTTCCAACTTGCAGCCGGCAAACGAAAATGCAGATGCCTAACATATGGCCCCAAGATCTCGGCCCCGTAATTTGTGTCGTTGGCGCCCGCCCAAATTTCATGAAGATGGCCCCTATTTTGCGTGCCTTTGCCGCGCACCAGCCCGCCATCCCTACCCTGTTGCTTCACACCGGCCAGCATTACGACCGGGACATGAACGACAAGTTGTTTGAGGATCTGCGCCTACCTCATCCAGATATCAATCTGGAAGTCGGTTCAGGATCCCATGCGGTGCAAACAGCTGAAGTGATGCGCCGATTTGATCCTGTCGTCGACGAAAAG
>DATNQK010000040.1:0-3295 GCA_036704065.1 Stenomitos sp. | reverse complement strand
TATATAGGTTGCAACGGCTTTGAACTGGCTCCTGAAATCAAGGCGAGGTTGGGGCGAGTAAGTCGAGGGGAACCATATTGCAATCGAGTAGGCGGTTGAGTAACGGCTCACTTAGTTTCTGAATCACTACCCCTTTCAGTTTTGGGTTTGTTTTTACATCGTTGAGCACTTTCGTAATTAATGAATCTGGATCTGCGGGTTTTGCATTGGCATTCTTGATTTGATCGAGCAGTTGCACCATATCGGGGCAAGACGCTGATTGAATCTTGGTCGCCAAGGCATCGCTGAGTTGAGTGACTTGCTCCAGTAGTATTTCCTCTGGCAATCCGCTGCCACTTTGTCCCCTATCGGCAGCTTCAACACGGATGGGTTGAGTTAAACCGAACGTTAAACCCCAGAATGCACATAGGCAAAAGGTTCTCCATTGGCTCGGAGAGTTGACACGGTTCATTCTTGAATCCTTTATTTGCAGTAAAACGTAAGACTTGTAGCGATCGCCAAACAGTTGGGGAACACGCAGCAATAGCCTACACAAGGCCTTGAACCTTAGGCCAGTATGTCATGGGGATTCTTAAACGTCGGCATCTATGACAGATCGTTACAACTGCCGCAATAGCCCTGCACGCCCTACACAAAATGTCATCTGAAAGGAAAAGGCGATCGCGCCGAGGTGCTCTCTAGACCGAAACGGGTGCAGTAGAGGACGTTGCAGCAGGGCACTGCCGATAGCCATAAAAGTCGATGCGGTAGTCTGTAATTTTTACTCCAGTTTGCTGTTCAATTTGTTCGAGTAGATGAGCAGGCAACTGAATGTGAATATCTAAGATTTGGTCGGTATCTAAACAATTGACATGGCTATGGGAATCGCTGATATGCCCGTAGAGACGACCATCCGAGCGCTCGACGCATTCAATAATGCCCTGTTGAGACAGCGCCTCTAAGTTTTGGTATACCGACGTATGACCAATATCTTTCCCGTCTTGGTTCAATCGGTCATAAATTTGCCGAGCCGACAAATGCTCTTGAGCATTCCAGAGCAACTCCAAAATAGAACGCCGTTGGCGACTTAAGCGCATCCCAAGCATCTGACATTTCGTCAGTGCATCGTCTAAAGATTGAATAGATTGAACGCTGCCCTCTTTACCACTCACTACAGCCGCTTCCTATTGTTTAGTTTTTAAAGATGTTTAATTTCACCTCCATCATAACTAAACCCAAACCGATTTCGAGTTAGCGATGAAAAATCCGATCGCTCTAAAAGCTAAAGGCAACCGCACTCTCAGAAATTGTTTAACTTGGGCTCAGGAAGCATAAGGCTTAAATTCGCTAGGCTAAACGTAGAATCAACAGTTGCAATCAACGAGCAGGTGTCATGTTATTTGGATTTGGCAAAAAACTTTCGCTTCCAACCCCTGAAACTGCGCTGCCCGGTCGCTCCGAACCGATGCCAGTACCAGAAACCCATTTTGTAAATGGTCATCCCTTAAAGCCACCCTTCCCCGACGGAATGGAACAGGCTATGTTTGGGCTCGGTTGCTTCTGGGGGGCTGAAAAAGCATTTTGGAAGCTGGATGGCGTTTATGTCACGGCTGTGGGATACGCAGCTGGTGTAACCCCTAACCCCACCTATCAAGAGGTTTGTTCTGGCATGACGGGCCATAACGAAGTGGTGTATGTGGTGTTCGACCCACAGATTATCTCCTACGGGGAATTGCTGAAGGCATTCTGGGAAAGCCACAATCCAACTCAAGGGATGCGCCAAGGCAACGATGTGGGAACGCAATATCGCTCTGGGATCTATACCTACTCGGCACAGCAGCGTCAGTTGGCGGAAGCCTCTCGTGATAGCTATCAGCAAGCTCTAACGACAGCAGGCCACGGCACCATTACGACAGAAATCATTGATGCACCTGCGTTTTACTACGCTGAAGGCTACCATCAGCAATATCTCGCGAAGAATCCCAATGGCTATTGTGGGTTGGGCGGCGTTAATGTGTCTTGCCCCATGCCTCTAACAGTTTAATGGGTGATCGCATTACCCAAGTACACAAATGAGAGTGCTGCTGCGGGTTTAAAGCAAAAAAGGCGACCGTATTGGGTCGCCTTTTTTGCAGCGGAGATGCAGAAGGGTGTAGAAAATTTGCCTTTAGTCTTCGTGATCTTCGTAGGGATCGTCGAGTTGGGCCGAAGGCGGACCAAAGGCGGTATAGATGGCGTAGCCAGTGATGACTACAAAAACTAGACCGATACTTATGCTAAGAACTGTTGCGGGGTCAGATAATGACATAATTTTGGAACGACGCTTCCCTATATAATATTACGGAAAGTTAAAAAACTTCTGTTGTCGCTCAGTATTACAGGTGACTTATGGCAAAGCAGACCTGGCTCGGTAATGTTCTCAGGCCTCTGAATTCAGAATATGGGAAGGTTGTACCCGGATGGGGAACCACTCCGGTGATGGCTGTTTTTATGGGACTCTTCCTGGTTTTCCTTTTGATTATTCTGCAAATTTATAACGCAGAGCTCATTCTGGATGGCGTTGATGTTGATTGGGCTCGTCTCACCAACTAAGGCTAGCCGGCATCCGGATGTTGCGCTCATTAAAATTCTTGGTTGAAGCTAAGTTTTTTTTGGTTATAAGTCCCGGGCTACCGGGCTTTTTTTTGGCTGTGATACCCCCTGGGACTTCATACCTGAGCGGTTCATCTTGCGGCAAGATAGAGGATAATGCCTGAAGTGCGTTAAGTCATGGCGCTCAGGCGTCAATGCAATACATCAGCACCTGCGATCGCAACGGAGAAGTACGCGATGAATATCTTTGGAATTGGTTTGCCTGAGATGGCTGTGATTTTGGTAATCGCGCTATTGGTGTTTGGCCCCAAGAAGCTGCCAGAGATTGGGCGCACTTTAGGCAAAACTTTAAAGAGTTTCCAAGATGCATCGAAGGAATTTGAGACGGAGCTAAAGCGGGCAACGGAGCCAGACCCCATTCCTGACCCACCCATGGAAGCTCGATTAGAACCGCCGCAACCTGCCCAATTGGCTCAAGGCGAGGAAACCACCGTAGAGGAAACGGTAAACGAAAAGACCTCTAGTAATGCATAGAGCATTGTTTTAAAGTCCACATGGCGCAAGCAGCATCTTCAAATACGCCGATATTGCCAGAGTTAATTGTCGGCTTAGGAAATCCTGGGCCAAAGTATGCCCAGACGCGGCACAATATTGGGTTTGATTTGGTTGATCGGTTGGCACAGCGCTGGCAAGTAGCGCTGAGTGAGCAACGTCGATTCCAAGG
>DATNQK010000039.1:0-2899 GCA_036704065.1 Stenomitos sp. | reverse complement strand
TCGAACTGACCGGATAATACATCCCGCCCTTCGGCATTGCCTGCAAAATGAATATAAGGATTGGCGGACAATAACTCATGGGCACGCAGCGCCAGTTCATTGCCTTTAGAAGATTCTTCGCCAATATTGAGTAGGCCCACCTTCGGCTTTTCGGTTTCGAGGACGAAGCGGCTGTAAATGGTGCCCATCGTGGCAAACTGATCGAGAAACTTGGGCCGACAGTCTACATTGGCCCCCACATCGAGCACTAAAACTTGTTTGCCAGGAATCATGGTGGGTAAGACCGCTCCAATCGCAGGCCGATCCACGCCTTTGATGCGACCTAAGCGCAGCAGTGCCGCCGCCATTGCCGCACCAGAGTGACCCGCCGAAACCACTGCATCGGCACGCCCTCGTTTAACCAAATCCATCGCCACATTAATGGAAGCTTTTGGCTTACGACGCAGCGCGCTAAGCGGCTCTTCGTGCATTTCCACAACGCCGTCGGAAGGCACAACTTCTATTGAAGCTGAGGATGAGTGCTGTTTTAAGGACGCTGTTACTCGCTCTGGGTCGCCAACCAGCAGTACTTCAACCCCCAATTCTTCATGCGCTCTCAGTGCTCCGGCAACGATTTCGTCTGGGGCATAATCGCCCCCCATTGCATCTATTGCAATTCGTGCGCAAGGTGATCCCATGAGTCAATGTTGTAGAATCCTAAAGAATTTTAGCAGATTGTCTCCGCTTCTCTCGAACCGTTTTTGACGGATGTCGAGGTTTGGCACAAAGACACTTAAATCGATTAAGCCATGCTGATTGAGCTGTTGACCTTGAGTTGGTTGAATTTGTGGCGTATGCCGTCTTCTAGTGACAGTGCTTCTGTGCCGCAGCCGCAGGTTTCTTTTCCTACGTTTGCCCTGCAACCTTGGGATGTAGAGCGCGATCGCATTGTGGAGGACTATTTGTCGAGCTTGGCCGCTCAGGGATTAGACAAGGGCCAGCAAGGGCTATGGCTACAAACGGATGATGCTTTGCTTGTGAACCATCAAGGCCAGCAGCCCCAAACTCCTGCTTCTTTAACAAAGGTGGCCACAACCCTGGCAGCAATTAAAACCTGGGGGCCTTCCCATCGCTTTAAGACGGAAGTGTTTGCCACAGGCCCAATTCAAAATGGCGTGCTTCAAGGAGATTTGCATATCCAGGGAATGGGAGATCCGCTGTTGGGGACGGTGGATGCGATCGCCATTGGCAATCAGCTTAATGCTGCGGGGATTCGCCAAGTCACGGGCAACCTAGTGTTGTCTGGTGCGTTAGCCCTCAATCTTGATATTGAGCCAGACAGTGTTGGTCAACAGCTTAAAGCGATTTGGAATGCAGCCGCTTGGTCTGCTGAAACAGCAGCGGACTACCAGAGCCTGCCGAAAGGTACACCGCGTCCCCAGTTAACCATTGCGGGTACTGTAACGGTGGAGAGTTCCAGCACAGGGGCTACAGGTCAGACGGTTGCGACCCATACCTCGTTGCCGTTACCCATGCTCTTGAAACTGATGAATATCTATAGCAATAACCGCATTGCAGAGTGGTTTGCTGCCCTCATCGGCGGCCCCGAGGCAATTCGCCAGATTGCCTTGCAAACGGAAAGAATTGCACCCTCGGAAATTACCCTCACCAATGGTTCAGGGCTAGAGCAAGCCAATCGTTTGTCGCCTCGTGCTGTGGTGGGATTATATCAATCTATCCAGGCAGAGATTCAACCCACAGGTATGACCTTGGGCGATCTATTTCCAGTTATGGGGCAAGATAAAGGAACGGTTGAAAAGCGTCATATGCCCAGGTTGGCCACGGTCAAAACTGGTACGTTGTGGAATACCAGCGGTTTGGCAGGTGTAATTCCTACCCGTCGTTATGGCCCCGTATGGTTTGCCATTATGAATCGCGGGGACGACTATACCGATGGTTTTCGCAATGCCCAAGACCAGTTTTTGCGGACTTTAGTCCAGCAATGGGGAGTCGTCCCTGTTGCTCCCGCTGCAACTCCAGCGATCGCGCCTGAGGAAAAGCTGCGCTATCAACGGGTAGAGCGTTTTCTCCAGGCTGATTTTTTGTCCCATTAGAGGGATGGTATGGTGCAATTCGAGGGTCAGGTACAGGGCGAGTCAGGTAGATCGGTGGCCGCTAATCTGAGTGATGGGTTGGCAAGCGATATTGTGACTGGGGATGCGGCGGTAATCCCATCGCCAAGGCTGGCCAAGCAGGATATTCGGCGCAGCTTAAAGGCATCAACGCTGGATGGCGTGTTTGCAGTCATTTACTCTAACGTGACGGGTGGAGTTCTGCTCACTAACTTTTTGATGGACTTAGGAGCGAGTCCAACCCAAATCGGCTTTTTGGCATCAATTCCGTTGATTGTGAATTTGTTGCAGCCTTTAGGGGCGTACCTATCGGAACAGACGACGAGTCGCCACTGGTACTGTCTCGCGATTTATGCACCAGCTCGGCTCTTGTGGCTGATTTTGTTGGTGGGCATTGGGCTGATGCATTGGGGCCAAATGGATGCCCCGACCTTAATTTATTGGACCTTGGCGATCGCCCTTCTCAGTTGTGCGGTGGGTGCCTTTGGCAGTGCAGCATGGCTGAGTTGGATGGCGATGCTGGTGCCGCGCCGTTTACGGGGAAGGTACTTTGGGTTTCGCAATAGTGCGGCCAATTTGACCAGTCTGATTTCAGTCCCCCTGACGGGTGCGGTGATTGGGTTTTGGCAAGGCGGTTCAATTGAAGGTTTTGGTTGGGTTTTAGCCCTCGCCATTGTGTTTGGCTTGATTAGCCTGATGTTCCAAAACTTTATGGCAGATGTGAATCCGAAGCTGCAACATGAGATGGCACGGCCCAAGGAAGTTGCTCCTGTCCTTGAAGGGGTGGC
>DATNQK010000038.1:0-2471 GCA_036704065.1 Stenomitos sp. | reverse complement strand
CTATTGGCTTACTTTGAAGAAGAAGGGGAGTTTTATCTAGTTCAGGAGTTCATTGCTGGAGAACTTCTCAGCGATGAAATGGCTTCTACCTACTTTTATTCCGATTTGGACATTATTGCCTTTCTCAAGGCAATGCTGCCGATTGTTGCCTTTGTCCATGAGCATCATGCCATTCACCGCGATATTAAACCCGACAACATCATTCGCCGTCGCGCCGATGGCCAGCTCATCCTTATCGACTTTGGCTCTACTAAACGCAGTGTTACAAGTCAAGAGGAAAATAATCCTGAGCGCCGCACCGTTTGTGTAGGCACTCAAGGCTATTCTCCCTGGGAACAAAACCAAGGCCAACCTCAATTCAACAGTGATCTCTATGCCCTTGGTGCGATCGCCATTGAAATGGCAACAGGTCGTCTAGCCAGTAGCCTCGAGTGTGATGACAACATGGAACTCGTCTGGCGTGGTTTTGCCCATGATCTCAATCCTTGGCTCGCAGCAGTAATTGATGGCATGGTACGCCACAACTACAAAGAGCGGTATCAAACTGCCCGTGAAGTCTTGCAGGAATTGGACGAAATTTCTGGTCGTGAACCATGACTGACTTTTATTACCAAGTCGGCGGCAGTCTCACCAGCAATGCCCCAAGCTACATTGCACGCCAAGCCGATCAGGAGTTATATACTGCCCTGCAACGTAGCGAGTTTTGTTATGTTTTGAACTCGCGACAAATGGGAAAGTCTTCCCTACTCGTGCAAACACGCTATCGACTCCAGGCAGAAGGATATGCCTGTGCCGTCATAGACATGACCAATATCGGCAGCGAAAACATCACCCCCTTGCAATGGTATAAGGGTGTTATTCGTGACTTGCAGCGTGGCTTCAAAGCGTTGCGGCAGTTCCAGTTCAAGCAATGGTGGGAAGAGCAGGGTGAGGAGTTATCACTATTACAGCGCTTGAGTTGCTTTATCGGAGATGTGTTGCTCAAGGAAGTACCCGATCAACCCATTGTGATCTTTATTGATGAGATTGATAGCATCTTGAGCTTGCCCTTTTCTGTAGATGACTTTTTTGCTCTAATTCGCCACTGTTACCATCAGCGCAGTATTGATCCTGCCTACAACCGCTTAAACTTTGCCCTGTTTGGTGTTGCAACACCCTCCGACCTAATTCGTGATCGCCAACGTACCCCCTTCAACATTGGCACAGCGATCGCCCTCAGTGGTTTTACTTTTGCGGAAGCGCAACCCCTGACCTTCGGTTTGGCACAGGCGCAGGTTAATGTCGATGCCATTCTGGCTGCAGTTCTGAACTGGACAAATGGTCAGCCGTTTTTAACCCAAAAGTTATTTCATCGGATTGCACAAGCGATTCAATCCTCAAATGAGGAGTCCTGTGGCATTGCAACTGGACGAGAAAGTGAATGGGTGGATTGGTTTGTGGGAGAACATTTTCTCCAAGATTGGGAACGACAGGATGAACCTGAACATCTGCGTACCATTCGCAATCGCATCCTTCACGATCCGCAGACCTCCGGTCGGCTTTTGGGTCTCTACCAACAAGTACTCGACACTGGCTTTGACCATGCCACCACCAGCCCGCTAGACAGAAGTACGACTGCAGATACTCTTGACAGAAGTGATTACACCGCGCTGATTTTATCGGGGTTAGCTATCCAATCTCAGGGGCAACTGGTCGTCAAAAACCGCCTTTATGCGGAAGTGTTTGATCGTGACTGGGTTAATCGCCACCTCAGCTATCTACGCCCTTACTCCCAGTTGCTCACAGAGTGGTTGGCGTCTGGTCAGCAAGACGCGTCTCGTTTGCTGCGGGGACAAGCGCTTTTGGATGCGCAACAGTGGGCTCAGGGAAAGCGCCTCAGCGATGACGACTACCAGTTTTTGGCAGCCTCGGCAGAGAGCGATCGCCAACAGATGCAGCAAGCCCTCGAAGCGGATCGGGTCAAAGCCATTGAAGCACAATTGGCCCAAGAAAAACGGAACGTGCGTTTACAACGCTGGTTTCTTATTACTCATAGTATTGGTTTGCTTACATCCTTGGGCTTAGCAGTTGTAATCTTCATGCTCTATCGCCAGTCTCAAGCGAGTGAGCAGCACGCTAAAGTCAGTCAAGGTAAAGCCTTGGTGTCTTCCTCTGAGGGAAGTTTTGACTCTCACCGTCAACTCGATTCCCTCGTTCAGGCCCTTCAAGCCCGCGCAGCATTGCAAAGTTTGTCGCAATCCGATCCAGCTTTGAGTGACCGCGTTAAGTTGGCATTGCAACAGGCCCTTTATGGCATTGATGAGGCCAATCGCCTCACAATTGATGTGGGCGTTAACGCAGTCACTACGAGTCCTGACGGGAAATGGATCGCTGCTGCTTGTGCCGACGGCAGCCTTCGTTTGTGGAAACCCGAGGGTACCTTTGTCCGTACTGTCGCTGCCCATCATGCAGGTGCCACTTCTGTGGCCTTT
>DATNQK010000037.1:0-2141 GCA_036704065.1 Stenomitos sp. | reverse complement strand
AGGCGCTTCACGGTAGAGGGATTGCGCTAGCTTCACCACGTTATACCAAGTCATCTCTAATTCCCGCGCAGAAGGGAACAAGTCATGGATTTGCTTGAGTGCATGTTGAGCAATCTCTTCGTTGCTCATTTTAATGAAGGGGTCACCTGGGGTAAGCACAAGCTGGATCAGAGAGCCTTGACCAGGTCGATAGTAGTCTTTAGGACTCGTCAGCGCTAAATCGGCAAAACAAGAAAAGTCGACATCGGAACTATAAAGTAAGTTGTCTAGTCCCACGGCATGATCTAGCTGCGATCGCGCTTCAGCATCTTGCAGTTCCGTCACCCATCCATTGAAGCGCAATTGAACCGTTGCAACGGGCACCGCTTTGAGCTTGTAAATATTATCGAAGGCCGACCATTGTCGCCATTCTGGAGGGAGCAATCGTTGAATCCCTGGCACATCACAGGCTGCCACATAGGCATCAGCCACCACAGTCTCTTCGGTTTCATCTCTGGCAATGCGTAAACCTGTCACTCGGGTCTGTTCGCCTTCTCCAGCAAACAAAACCTGTCGCGTTTGACGCCGAGTATGAACCTTCCCGCCCTTGGCCTCAATGTAATCAACCAGCGGTTGAATCAAATAGGTTGCCGGAGAACCAGCCAACAGGTTCAGCTTCGAGGCTTCCGTTTTGGTCGCGAACATCAAGAAGATGGTCAACATGCACCGTGCTGAAATATTTTCGGTATCAATAAAGCCCAAGGCCAAGGCGATCGGGTCCCAGAGTTTCTTTAGACTGTGGTTGTTGCCACCATGACTGCGGAACCAATCCGCAAAGCTCATGCGATCCAACGCACGAATCCAACGCATTGCGGCTTCATAGCTCATCAGACCTGGCACAACAGGACTCGTTCCCAGCGCCAAAGCATTGCGAATTTTATCCAACCAAGAAAGCTGAGAGGTTGTAAAAAAAGCTTTCAGTCCATTAAAAGGTGCCCCTAGGGCAAAGCGAAAATCCAGTTCTCCTAAACGGCCACCGCGATTTACAAACGTGTGGGTGTGGGATTTCGGCAATAGATTGTCTAGCGTCCCGACCTTGCGCATCAACTCAAAGAGATTGGCATAGTTAAAGAAGAAAACATGGAGCCCCATCTCGATGTGATTGCCATCAGGATCAACCCAACTTCCAACCTTACCGCCGAGAAAGGGTCGAGCCTCAAAAATTTCTACTTCATGGCCTGCATCTACCAAATCGATGGCAGTGACTAGCCCTGCTAACCCAGCCCCTACAATTGCAACACGCATGCTCGTTTCTCATGGGATAAATTCGCTTTACACATTGTAATAGGATTGGGGATCTAGGGTTGGGTTTACCTGGCGCTTATCCAAGCGTAGGAAAGATAACGAGAGGAAGATCGAGGTTGGCCCCTTTTCTCGTTTCAGCAGGATAACGAGGGAATGCACACGCTCACTGCTGTGTTGGGTACTATAAAGAGGGGAAACTCAATCTCGGGGTATGGATTTGTGGCTGAGCGGGATAACGACGAAATTTTGCAACTAGCTGAGCAAGGAAACTTGCAAGCCTTGTCTGTGTACCTCAATCGTCACCTGATTCCCAATGGTGCTCACGTAAAGGTGAAGCAGAAGGAAGAATCGTTGCATGTTTTGGTCATCGTCGTACAAGACTCAGAAAATACGAAGCTGATTCAGACCGTACAGCAACTGCTTACACAATTGCGCCCGAGTCGCATTAAACGCGTTAAAGTTTACACCCAAGTTTTAGGGCAAAAGCAAGCGAATTTACAGCAGCAGTTTGGGCTGGCAACGTCTGGTGCGGCCATCTCTTCTCGAGCCATCAACATGCCCCCAGCAAGCTTTGAGGCCGCAAAAACCAACACTGCTCCCCCACCCGTTCCTTCCTCTTTTGCAAGCTCCGCGTTTGTCCAACCTCCAGTCAACCCCCCGGAAAGCAAAACCACCCTTCCCACGGTTTCTCATGAACCACGGCGGTACTCAGTTCTGGAGTTTCTATCTCGCGTCACAAACATTGAAGAAATCAAGGTTCTACAAAAGCATCCCTTCTTTACAGGCTCTTGTCCTCGCTGTTCCTACCAGTTCCCTTCAGCTAAAGCCGCCCCAACCTACTGGGATTGCCCCAGTTG
>DATNQK010000036.1:0-1947 GCA_036704065.1 Stenomitos sp. | reverse complement strand
TCGCACGGAATCAATGACTACAAGTTGGAAGTTGGCTTTGCGCGCAGGTCTCGAGAGTTACTGAATCGCGGAAACATCGAGTTGAAGTATCGAGAGTATCTAGCCGGCCATGAGTTCAGTAGTGAAATGCAAGACGACTTTTGCCGCTGGATCACCGAAGAGCTTCAGTTCGTTTAATTGCAGTTTTTTTAAGGAGATTGTTATGCCTGTAGTTCGAGTTAGTTGGTTTGAAGGTAAAGATGCAAAAGCAAAAAAGGCTGTAGCTGCAGAGATTACCGAGAGTATTGTCAAAAATACCGGGACAAACCCAGAATATATTTACGTGATTTTTGAGGATATCGCGCCATCTAACTGGGCGGGTAGTGGCAAATTGTTTGGGGAGGAGTCTCAAACCTCGCCAAATCCTTAATAGCTGGCGTGGGGTGGACCACATGGGTTGATGTGCCGACTTGGTGAATGAGGGAATATGGCAATGATTGGGGAGAGAGGGGTGTCACGAGTTGTGCGTCGTAAACCCAATCCTGGTTGTGAAGAAGCTTACGAAAATTTGCTTAAAGGAATGCTTGAAGCTTCAAGCAAATTCCCAGGTTACCTTTCAGCTACTGTCTTGCCGCCTCATGCAGAACACAGTAAAAACGAATATCTGATTATTCAGCGGTTTGCTACGCAGGATGATCTTGATCGTTGGGACGGTTCTGCTGAAAGGGAGTTATGGCATCAAAGAATCCAGGTTGTTTCAGAACAAAACGCAGTCTATTTCCAGGTTGGAGGGCTAGAAGTATGGTTCCCCTCTAGTCCGGTCAATACGTCTTCATTGCCACCCAAATGGAAGATGACTGTAGTGAGCTGGTTTGGTATTTTTCCCACTGCAGCTATCTGTATTGCCGTCTTTGGTCCACTGTTAGAATCGTGGCCTTTTTTGACGAGAATGGCGCTGATTACAGCAGTCGTGGCATTTTTAATGTCTTATGTGGTGATGCCCCGGATTTCGGTCTGGATGCGGTGGTGGCTTAAGAAATAACTAGGCGATAGCCGAGCGATTGCCTTGTTTTGACCCACAGCCAATACGTTGCTATTCGTCTTGCTCGGGCTTGATGTATGGAATGCCTTCTGCACGATACAGGCTGTACACCACATTCATGAATGATTTGATTGTTTCCGATTGATCATAAATCCGGGTACTCATGATCACTGGTGAGTACAAGTCGACCTCATCGAGTAGCTTATACACGATATCAGCACGTTTCATTCCCATCACGCTTTTGGGTACGATCGATACACCAACACCAGCGGCCACCAATAGCAATGCCACCTGAAGATCACGGGCTTCTTGAAGCCTGAAAATTTTCAATCCCCGATCGTTAAATGCATCAAGTACTTGATCTGCAAAGCTGGGGCGAGGTGTTTTGGGGAATACAACGACTATGTCCTGAAGCAAATCTACCAATTTGATTTTGCTACCACTATGTGCAAGTTTGTGTCCCATGGGAAGGGCAACAACAAGCTCTTCATTGCGCAAAACAGTTCGTTTCACTTTCGGATCTTCTCGGCGAATACGGCCAATTCCGACGTCAATCACACCATCTTTTAAAGCTTGAATTTGTTCCATGGTCGTCATTTCATGCAGGCTGACTTCTAAACCGGGGTTGGCTGCTTTGAATCGCCTAACCACCTCCGGAAGCAAACCGAAAAGTGTGGAGCCGACGAAGCCCAGCGAAAACTTTTCTTCAATTTTCCCTAGCCGTTTTGTCATGCTGACCAGCTCGCCGGCCTGGGCGAGTAAGCGCACTGCATGCTCGTAAAAAAACTGACCTGCCTCGGTCAGTTCAAGTGGACGTGAATCCCTTTCAATCAATTGGGTCTCCAGCAATTCTTCCAATTGTTGGATTTGTCGGCTCAGTGGTGGCTGAGCCATGTGCAGCCTTTCTGCCGCCTTGGTGAAGTTAC
>DATNQK010000035.1:0-11752 GCA_036704065.1 Stenomitos sp. | reverse complement strand
GCAGATGGTTGCAGCAGCAAGGGTAGGAATCATCAGTACGCCGAACCAACCGATGTATAAACGGTTGTCGGTGCTGGTGATCCAGCTACAGAACTTTTCCCATGCGCTGGCGCTTTCGCGTCTTTGCAATACGGTTGTCATAGTTGGAATAAGTGCAGTAAGAACGAACAGATGTATAAAAAATGATGAATGAGGTTTGAGATTTATGTTTCATCCTCTATGTCAATACTACACCCATTGTTACGGATTGTAAATTCCTTAAGCATTCCTTAAAGATTGATGCTGTAACTCCAGACCAGTGATGCTGCAAGGCTTAGCCCCCTCTCTGGCCGCATCTCTCTAAATACGTTCTAGAGCGCAGATGAGAGACTTAGCCCGGTGGCCAATCCAGGGAACGTCCACCCAAGATGTGCAAATGTAAGTGATAGACGGTCTGTCCGCCATCATTTCCAGTATTGATCACGGTGCGATAACCGTTGGTCAACCCTTCCTGGGCTGCAACCCGTTTAACGGTGAGAAGTAAATGCCCCAGCAACGCTTGGTCTTCAAGGTCTGCGTCCGCTAGTTTGGGGATGGGTTTCTTTGGAATCACCAGAATATGAACCGGCGCTTGGGGCTGAATATCACGGAATGCGATCGCCAAGTCATCCTCGTACACAATATCCGCAGGAATTTCACGGCGAATAATTTTACTAAACAACGTATCAGCAGCTTGACTCATCGGAATGTTCCTACCTATCGCCACAACTCGTAATAGCATCCGGTGCAAGTTTAAGTCTTGGCAAGTCTTGGGGCTGAGCGTCACCCTTGGGCTCAGAGCTGGGTTGAAGTAATATGGGGGGTAGTCCAGGCAATAGATATAGTCTGCTGTCGAGTGCAGCGACTAGGACGATCAACAAATAAGGAAAATAACGTGATGATGATGCAGTCGAGCTTGCAGTCGGCGTTTGCCAGTCGTAATGCCCTGAAAATTATTAGTGGACTTCATAACTTTGATGCAGCACGCGTGGCAGCTGTCGTTCATGCCGCTACACAAGGGGGTGCCACCTTTGTCGATATCGCTGCCGATGCAGAATTGATTCGGATGGCTAAGGCACAAACCGATCTGCCGATCTGTGTCTCTGCGGTCGACCCTGACGCATTAGTGATGGCTGTTGAGGCAGGCGCAGATTTAGTTGAGATCGGCAATTTCGATAGCTTCTATCAACAAGGCATTACCTTCAGCGCCCAAGACGTTTTACGCTTGACCCAGCAAACCCGCCGTGTGTTACCTGGCGTTACCCTATCGGTCACGGTTCCCCACACCCTAGAGTTAGATCGTCAGGTGCAGTTGGCGTTAGATCTGGTGCAAGCAGGCGCAGATATTATCCAAACCGAAGGCGGCACCAGCAGTCAACCCGCTCATCCTGGCACCTGGGGCTTAATGGAAAAGGCCGCTCCCACCTTGGCTGCAGCCTATGAAATCTCTCGAGCTGTGAGCGTTCCTGTTTTGTGTGCTTCCGGGTTATCGAGTGTTACAGCACCCCTGGCTATTGCAGCTGGCGCGGCTGGCATTGGGGTCGGCTCAGCTGTTAACCAACTCAACAGCCAAGTGGCCATGATTGCGGTTGTACGAAGCTTGGTCGAAGCGATCGCCAAAGCTCCAGCAGCTACGACTGCTTCCATCTAGACATCATTCCCCAGACAGATCCACAGGGTAGTGCCTGCGCAAGACAATCGCATTGCTGCGATCGCAACAGAAGACTGGCCGCGAAAGTGTAGGGTTCAAAGATTGATAGAACCCTTCGGTCTAACGCTTGCTACCCTGAGGCTGTCGCTTAACACCCCAAAAGCAACAGCTCATCTTTGAGGGATATTTATGCGCGCAGTGCTCATGGCTGGCGGCGAAGGGACACGGTTAAGGCCCCTGACATGCGACTTGCCAAAACCAATGGTGCCGATCCTCAATCGCCCCATTGCAGAGCACATCATTAACTTGCTGCGCTACCACCGCATTGACGAAATCATTGCCACCCTGCATTATTTGCCCGATGTTCTGCGCGATTACTTTCGCGATGGTTCTGACTTCGGTGTGCAAATTACTTACGCCGTTGAAGAAGAACAAGCCCTCGGCACCGCAGGGAGCGTGAAAAATATTGCGCCCTTACTCACCGATCCCTTTCTGGTGATCAGCGCCGATAGTTTGACCGACTGCGATCTGTCAGCAGCGATCGCCTTTCATCGGCACAAGCGCTCTAAAGCCACATTAATTCTGACCCGAGTCCCCAACCCAATGGAGTTTGGGTTGGTTATCACCGACTCCCAGGGGCGAATCGTGCGCTTTTTAGAAAAGCCAAGCTCCAGCGAAATCTTCTCAGACACCATTAATACTGGCATCTATATCCTAGACCCAGAGGTTTTAGACTACCTAGAACCCCAGGAACCTGCCGACTTTTCGAGTGACCTATTCCCGCTGCTGCTGCAACGGAACTATCCCATGTATGGCTACATCGCCGAGGGATACTGGCGCGATATAGGCAGCCTAGAGCAATATCGTGAAGCCCAATACGACGCCTTAAATGGCCGAGTCCAAGTAGAGATGGCCTACCCACAACGGCAGCGTCATGTGTGGATTGGCAACAATACCATTATCGACCCAGAAGCCCACATCTATCCGCCAGTCTTAATTGGCGAAAACTGCCGGATTGGCCCCAGAGCCAGCCTCGAACCGGGCACTGTGATTGGCGATAACGCAGTCGTCGGTGCCGACGCCAACCTCAAACGCCCTGTGATCTGGAACGGCTCCCTCATTGCCGAAGAATGTCATCTGCGCGGTTGCATCATCGCCCGCAACGCTAGAGTGGATCGCCGCGCTCATGTTTTGGAAGGCAGTGTTGTGGGCACCGCATCCATTGTGGGGGAAGAAGGACAAGTCAGCCCCGGCGTTAAGATATGGCCCAGCAAACGCATCGACCCCGGTGCAACGCTGAACATGAACCTGATCTGGGGCAATACAGCACCGCGTAACTTATTTGGACAGCGTGGGGTATCTGGATTGGCGAATGTCGAGATCACAGCAGAATTTGCGGTCAAATTGGGTGCGGCGTATGCCTCAACCCTTAAACCAGGCTCGCAGGTCATGGTCTCGCGCGATCAACGGAGCGTCTCGCGCATGGTCTCGCGCTCCATCACCTCAGGATTAATGTCGGTGGGAGCCCATGTCCAAAATCTAGAGGCAAATGCGCTGCCCATTTCGCGGTATGTGGCCCATACCCTGGGCGTGGTCGGGGGCATTCATGTTCGCATCCATCCCAACCGACCGGACTTCATTTTGATTGAGTTTTTTGATGGGCAAGGCATTAATCTTTCCAAGGCAAAAGAGAAAAAAATAGAAGGCGCATTTTTTAAGGAAGACTTTCGCCGTGCCACTTTGGCAGATATTGGGACGATGAATTATCCCAGCCAAATCTTGAATGCCTACTCAGCAGCCTTTAACCAGGTCTTTCAGTCCTCCCGCAGCCCTCACCTCAAGATTGTCATTGACTACGTTTATGCAGTGTCTGGCGCAGTCCTACCCCACCTTCTAAACAAGGAAGGGTGCGATGTGGTGATCCTCAATGCCAGCATTCGGCAAATGTTGCCCACCCTTCGTGAACGGGAAGAGTTGCTCATACAACTCGGTTCCGTTGTGGCAGCCCTCAAGGCAAACTTAGGCGTGCAGGTTTCGGCCAATGGCGAACAACTCATTGTGGTAGATGAGACGGGTAATGCCATTCAAGGAGAGGAATTAACAGCCCTGATGGTGGCCGTTTGCTTGCAGCAAAACCCAGGCGCAACAGTTGTCGTGCCCATCCATACCTCCAGTGCAATTGAAAAAATTGCGCAACGTTACAAAGCACAAATCATCCGCACCAAAGTGAGCCCCACCGCTTTAATGGAAGCGTGCTATAAAAATCGGGGTGTTGTGATCGGAGGCAGCGCCTCAACAGGGTTTATTTTTCCTGAGCTGCACCCTGGATTCGACGCGATGGTTGCCATTGCTAAGCTAATTGAGATACTGACTGCCCAAGAACAAACGATTGGGCAACTGCGCTCCACCCTTCCCCCGATTTACTACGGCACAGAAGTCTTGCGCTGCCCTTGGAATCGCAAAGGCACACTGATGCGCCACTTGGTTGAAACCCATTCCTCTGAACAAATTGAGCTTGTTGATGGCGTCAAGATTGTCCAACCGGAGCAGCCAGAGAACTGGATTATCATTTTGCCAGATGCAGATGAACCCTTGGTTCATTTGATTGCCAACGGCAACAGTCAAGAGTGGGTCGACCTAGTCCTCAGCGACTATCGTCAAAGGATTCAAAGCTTTGAAGCCCTAGAAGATGCAATGGACATTACCCTGCGTTCACCCCTGCCTTCTTAGCGCCCAAGGCACAGCCTGCCTTCTATGAATCCTGGCAAACATCATGGAGCGTCAGCCAAGTACTATCGTCGTCCGGCATGGGGCAAGTTACAGGTTCCCAAACGGGGGAGGGTAGCTGCAAGAAGGCCTCTTTCACTGAATTTTCCCAAGAGCGACGAATACTTTCCAGGTAGGCATCTCCTTCCAGGAGCTTACATCGCTGTTGAATTTTGAAGGAATCCACCTCATAGAGCACCAGATTGATGGGTGGCCCGACCGAAATATTAGACTTCATGGTTGAGTCTAAAGATAGCAGTGCACACTTGGCTGCCTCATCTAAACCCGTTGTGTGGTAGTCGATGACTCTATCTAGGATGGGCTTACCATACTTGATTTCTCCCACTTGGAGATAAGGCGTCTCACGAGTGGCTCGGAGAAAGTTGCCTTGACTATAAATCATGTACAGCTCTGGCTCCTCGCCTTTAATTTGGCCGCCGACCAGAAAGGTACATTGGGCATCTATCCCATCTTTTTTTAACCACTCTCGATTCTCTTCTAACACCTGACGGGTGAGGTGCCCAATATACTGAGCAACCTTATACATAGAAGGAATCCCATGCAGGTTTGAACTCGCCTGTAGCTTTAAGTCTTGACCCATGAGGGTCAAAATGTTCTGGGTCATCGAGAGATTGCCAGCATTGGCGATGAGAATTACCCGCTCGCCTGGGACTGAAAATTCAAACAGCTTCTGCGCAATCGATACTCGATCTACACCTGCATTAGTACGAGAGTCAGCAGCCATTACAAGGCCAGCCCGAGTCAAAATCGCAAGGCAATAGGTCATGGGACAGAGGTACTTTCTAGAAGGCTCTATTGTAAAGTGCTGTGCTAGAGCGAATCAATTGTTTGACACATTGGGCTTAACCCGCTTCTGGGTTATGAGAGCTTTAACCTTATCCTGCTCAAGCTTTGGCACATCTATTAAAGTAGAGCGCGCAAATAGAGAATAAGATATTGACAGAAGGTGCAACTTTGGTCATACTAATAAAGCTGAAGTTTGTGCGGGCATAGCTCAGTGGTAGAGCGTCACCTTGCCAAGGTGAATGTCGCGCGTTCGAATCGCGTTGCCCGCTTTTTAAGTTCATCAATGTTTCCAATTGCATTTTCTAAGATCCTCTATTGATTTAGGAGAGGAGATTTCTTTAGAGGGTGTAATGCGGAACTGGCTTGGTTTAGCGCATGATTAACCAAGAGGCTATATTTCAGGCGCATTCTGCATGGCTATTACCATTCGTCATTTTAAGCAGTGGAAGCAGGAGGGTCGTCCAATTGTTGCCCTCACGGCTTGGGACTCTCTGCTGGCTAAGATTCTCGATGAAGCTGGGGTCGATCTGATGTTGGTCGGCGATTCTCTGGCGATGGTTGCGTTGGGGTATGACACGACGTTGCCGCTGACCCTAGAGGAAATGCTGCACCATGCAAAAGCTGTGGCGCGAGGTACTCGTAATGCCTTTGTGGTTTGTGATTTACCGTTTTTGAGTTATCAGGAAAGTCCCCAACAAGCCCTACAGGTGGCGGGACGTTTTCTGAAAGAGGCCGGTGTGAAGGCCGTTAAGCTTGAGGGTGGCTATCCTGCGATGGCGGAGACAGTGAGATTCTTAACGCAACGTGGCATTCCGGTGATGGGTCACGTTGGACTAACGCCTCAGTCTGTGCATCAGTTTGGGGGGTTCCGCAAACAAGGCCAGGAGGCAACCGATGCGAATCGGATTCTAGAAGAGGCGATCGCCCTAGAGGCAGCGGGCGCATTTGCCGTGGTCTTAGAGCATATCCCGAGTGACTTAGCGGCCACCATTACCGACAAATTGAGCATTCCCACCATTGGAATTGGCGCTGGTGGGCAGTGCGATGGACAAGTTTTAGTCACTGCAGATTTACTGGGGTTATCGGAGTGGCAACCCAAATTTGCCAAGTCTTATGCCAACCTCAGGCATAGTGTGGCCGATGCAGTACAAGCCTTCAGCCGCGAGGTACGAGGAAAAACCTTTTAGGTGAAGTTGCTGTACCCTTAGGGGACGGGGGTTACATGCTTGACAATGGGATTTACGCAGGATTTGAACCCCAATGAAAATCTTATTTGTCGATCAGTCGGGCGATCCAGGTGGCGCAGAATTGTCATTGATGGATTTGGCTTGCACCTACCGAGAAGACTGTCTGGTGGCGCTCTTTTATGACGGTCTCTTTCGCCAGTTACTGGAAGATCAAGGCATCTCTTGCCAAGTCCTAGAGACACAATCGCTCACGGTTCGCAAAGAAGGTGGCTTGCTACAGGTTTTGGGGAATGGCTGGAAATTTTTGCCCTTGGTTCAAAAAATTGCACAGCTCAGCCGTGAGTACGATGTTGTGTACGCCAATACCCCCAAGGCGCTGGTCGTAACTGCGATCGCTCATTTGATCGAGCCGCGTCCGCTGATTTACCACCTGCGCGACTTCTTATCGAAAGCACACTTTAGCTGGTTCAATCGACAACTCTTGGTACAACTTGCGAATCGTTGTGCCACAACTGTGATTGCCAATTCTAAAGCAACCCAGCAAGCCTTCATTGAATCAGGGGGCAACTCGCAGCTAACCCGTGTCGTGTATAACGGCTTCGTACCAGAGCGTTACGAAAGAACAACTGCAGACGCAACCCAGACGAGGCAAACCCTGGGCTTAGAAGGAAAGTTTGTGGTTGGCCACTTCAGCCGCATCAGTCCTTGGAAAGGGCAGCATGTTTTAATTGAAGCGTTATCCTACTGCACAACGGATGTAGTGGCCATTCTAGTGGGCGGAGATTTTTTTGGCGCTGATGCTTATGTGGAAGAACTGAAACAAACCGTTCAAGCCTTGCACTTAGAAGACCGCGTTCGGTTTCTCGGATTCCATTCTGATGTGGCTAGCCTGATGGCAGCTTGCGACGTCATCACACATACCTCCACTGCACCAGAACCCTTTGGTCGAGTCATTATAGAAGCGATGCTTTGCGGACGCCCCATTATTGGCGCAGCAGCAGGCGGCGCCATTGAACTCATTGACCATCAAAAAACGGGGTGGTTATGCTCACCTGAGGATGCACACGCATTAGCCACATTAATTATGGATTGCCGAAATCAACCTCAAAAAACAGATGAAATTGCCCTTGCCGCCAAACAATATGCAACTCAACAATTTCATCTCTCCCATACCGCCCATCAGGTGCAACAATTGATTGACGAAGCCCTTAAAACCAAAACTTAACCCCAAGTAGACGACAGCCCCATTCCTAGAACACGAGCCTTTGAATCTTTTTGACATGAATGAATTGCAATGGTGGGCATTACTTCTAAGGTTTCTTTAAAGCCACACACCCTTAAACTGTCTGCAGAAGCACAATTCATTGTCAATTGTGTGTGTAGGTCAATCCATTCGATCAATGCTGCCACTCTATCTGCCTTGAGTGCAGCAGAGATAGAGTCTATCGATTGGCACTATACCACCAAGCTCGCGGAACAACATGGCGTCATTCCATTGGTTTATCAAAGTATTCATGAGATTTATCCAGACTTAGTTCCCTCTGAAATTCTTGGCGAATTGCGCCTTAAGCTGCATTCTAACGCCCTCAAAAATACACTAATTGTCAAAGAATTACTTGAAGTATTAAAACTATTTCAGAACAATAAAATTTCGGTCGTCGCCTTTAAAGGCCCTGTCTTAGCATTATCTGTTTATAAAAATCTAGCGCTACGCCAATTTTGCGATCTAGATATTTTAGTTTCAGAGCATAACTTTGAACGTGCAATTGATGCTTTAGTACTGCAAGGACAATATCAAATCCTGAGCCGAGGGTGGCATTTTTTAAGCCAAGATCACGAAAAGCAATACATCCTTTCTCGCCCTGAATATTCCCTCAACAATGGGAATGTAACCCTCGACTTACACCAAAAACTGATCACACCTGACTATTTCCTGTGTGAAGATATCAGCTATTCCTATCTTTCAAAACGATTTCAAACGCTGCAAATTGCTGATCAAACCATTCAGACATTGGGTGCAGAGGACTTACTAATCTATCTTTGTATTCATGGTTCGAAAGAATGCTGGGCCTCTCTGAAATGGATTTGCGATATTGCTGAATTGCTAAAGTGTTACCCCAACTTGGATTGGGACTACCTACTAAAAACCTCCCAAAGATTGGGCAGTGAGCGAATGTTAGCGTTGGGGTTGTATATGGCACACATTTTATTAGGTTCCGCTTTGCCTCAGCCCATTGAGTTAGAGTTACAGAAGAATCCTCAAGTTTTAACCTTGGCAGACACAGTTCTGGCGCAACTCTTTTTGCTAGTCAACAGCTTTAAGACCACTAACCTCACCCGCGAAAAGTTTTTCTTCTATCTAGCGCTAATGCGTAGAAAGAGAGATAAAATCAATCTCTTCCGCTTTTGGTTTCGTTTTTTCAGGTACGGATTCTATCCCAACGATAAAGATTTATCTTGGATAAAATTATCGGAAAAATTTTACTTTCTCTATTATTTTCTGAAGCCTGCTCGTTTAATCTTGAAGCGAATTCGGTTTTGACGCAGCACTCAACATTAACTACCCTGAACCATTCATTCCAAGGCCTTAATGTCTCCGCTTCACGCCTAAGATTGCGGACGAGCCTGATTGCTGAACAGGAATTGACGGGCTTCCTCATCCATCTGCTGCTGACTCCCCCTTACGGCTTCGCCAACGGGATAGGCCCGTTGAACCGCTGGACGTTCACTAATACGCGTGATCCAATCAGCGACACGAGGGAAGTTCGAGAGTGAAATCCCCAAAGACTCTGCACCCTTAATCCAGGGATAGCAGGCCATATCAGCGATGGAATAGGTACCCGCAATAAACTCGAAACGGTTTAATTGCGTTTCTAGGACTCCCAGCAAGCGCTTTGTTTCGTCGGTGTAGCGCTTTTTGCCGTAGGGGATATCTTCCGGCGCATAGTGTACGAAGTGATTGGCTTGTCCCATCATGGGGCCTACACCGCCCATTTGCCACATGAGCCATTGCAGGGTCTGATGGCGATCGCGCTCATTAGTGGGCAAAAACTGCCCCGTCTTCTCGGCCAAGTAAATCAAAATACTACCCGACTCGAATAAGGCATAGGGTTCACCCCCATCTGACGGGGCATGATCCACGATTGCAGGCATACGGTTGTTGGGGGCGATCGCCAAGAACTCCGGCTTAAACTGATCGCCCCGCATGATATTCACAGGCTGAATCCGATACTCTAATCCCAGTTCTTCTAGGCAAATCAGTGGCTTATAGCCATTGGGAGTGGGCCAAAAATAAAGATCGATCATACGGATATATCCTGGAATCTATTCCTTACCTGTGATGTTGCTTAACGGCGTCGACTACGGCTAGAACTTCTGCTGCTGCCAAAACTGGATGAGCGTCCGCTGCCAAAGCTCGAAGAGGAAGGACGACGGTAACTATTAGAAGAATTGGAGGGCCTGAGATTACTGGAGCCAAACCCTCGGCCCGTAGACCGTTGATTCGAGAACGACGAATTGGGCGAACTAAACGTTCGGCGAGGTGCAGACGACGAACTACCAAAGCTGGTTCTACTGCGTCCCGTCGAGCGATACACGGTGCGATTACGCACCGCCGCAGGAGGCTGTTGATAACGCTGTTGGTAAGCACTCACGGCTTGACCATAGGTATTGCCATAGCCCCCATACCCCGATAGGGAAATTCCAGGTTGATAGACGGGGGGAACGTAATAGCGCGGCGTAAACAAAAGATTGCCGACAATTTGCCCTGCTAAAGCACCCGCAAACGGCGTCCAGAAATTAGACTCTTGGCGTACCACTCGCGTTTCTGTTTGACCCGTCTGGGGATTCTCGGTGGTCTGAACCACATTATGCACATACTCAACCTTAAAATCTTGGGGAATGTGCAATGCAGCTTGGCCACCCTCTACTTTTAAATAAGCATTCTTCCCCGCAGATACTTCTTCGGGCGTCAGTTGGGCCATTTGTAAGTTGGTACTGCGATAGGCCGCAGAGACACCCGCAGGGGTGTTCAGCAAAAATACTGTATATTCGCCATCGCCGTCATTGTAAGTTGCTTGCTGCACACCATAGGTGCCATCTGGAATTTGAGTTTGCGAGACAGGGGCTTGCTGAGTTCTGGTGCGCTCAGGCGGATTTACGTCAGATAAGGAGGTTCCGCCACCACAAGCCACTGTGGTCACAGCCAAACAAAAAACCATTGCTAACGCAATCAACTTACGAACAGATTTCGGGTTCATTAGACTCAACATCGCTCTTCAATAAAAGACTCTTAGATGAAGCACTGCTTCCACTGAATGACAGTTTTCTAGAGAAACCTGGAACCAAAACATCTTAAATGCGGCTAGGAACTACACTGCCTAGCACTGGATTGCCGCTACAAGGGAATCAGCTCTGGGAAATTTGCCAGCACTTGATCGGCGGTGAGTTCATCTCCCAGTTGAGCAGGCGAAAAATGAATTTGAATCGCCCGTAATGCTTCTTGATAGTGGAGGTTAATTAACGCCTTTAGTCCTTCTCGCATTGCCTCCGCATGGGATAGGTCGGTTTCTAGAGTGGGAACTTCTCCCTCATAGGCCACACCAATCATCACGACAACATTACGAGTCACCGGAACCACCAATGGATCGTCTTGATTGGATGGTGTGGTAGAGGCTGCGGGTTGGCTTAAATAACGCTGGGCAGAGTCCGTAAACAGTTCGTTGACATAATCTCCGGCTGCGCCTTCTTCCCAGAACACCTCCCCTGTGTTAGCCCCAGCCAGCCAGTAGGGTTCCGATTGCAATAGACTTTGGCACACTTCTACAAGCTGTTCGCCTAAAGCCTCTAAGTCCCCCTCTGCAGCATCAGCCGCCAGTGCAGCCTGATTTAACACCCCCAATAGAGGCGCTACCTGATCCCCAGCCAGATGCAGAAAAATTCTGGAAACCACGTAGCGGGTTCGACCACTCCACTGGTTGATGCGATCGCGCCAAGCATTCACAATTGTTGCCCTCGCAGGTTGCTTTTGTCTCATCCTATCGTTTGCATCCACTTGCAGGCGTACGGATAACGCGAATCCATCTTTTGGCATGGCCCAATATGCCTGATAACGATGACTCACTGGGTTGTCAATCACCCTTCCCATAGGTTGAAGAGTTGTCTCGGTTCTGCCCCAAGGAGTCGCGCAAAATACGCAGATTACTTAAAGTGCTTTGCAGCCCCTCGATGGTTTTTGATAGACTTCAGTGCGATTTGTTTGTGTGGGCCACTATGCTTAACCTTCCTCAAGTGCTGGCACAGGAATTATCTCTCCAGGTCGGCC
>DATNQK010000034.1:0-2048 GCA_036704065.1 Stenomitos sp. | reverse complement strand
GCAGATGGTTGCAGCAGCAAGGGTAGGAATCATCAGTACGCCGAACCAACCGATGTATAAACGGTTGTCGGTGCTGGTGATCCAGCTACAGAACTTTTCCCATGCGCTGGCGCTTTCGCGTCTTTGCAATACGGTTGTCATGGATTTATAAATGCGATGAATTTACAAATGTTTATGACTAAGCGAGTGACGCTCAGGTCATGTAACAAGTATGGCTCATAAAATTTATTTTTGTAAAGTTTTGCAGCGAATTTCTGAAACTCTTTTGTGCAATAACCAACCCACACAGCGAGCTAAGACGCTAAACCCATACTACAAAAGGATTTCGGAATTCTGAGAATCATGCACAACGATTGCACAGCCGCGAAGGAAGTACGAATTACTTTACAAAGACATTTACCAACATGGCCAAAGCAAACCCGATTCCTGCGAAACGGAGAAACTGCCAGAAGAGTTCTTCCTTATCACGCCAGGTTATAAGCTGGCTTTCGAGGGCTTCCCAGGTTTGCGACAGTTGCGATTGCACTGCATTGATTTCTTCTTTGAGGGTGGCAAGACGCGTTTCGAGTTCAGGTTGTTGTAGTTTCGCTTGCTGAACTTGGGCATAGCGTTGTTTGATGGTGCTGAGGAGTTCTTCAGTTTCCTGGAGCGATCGCTCGATGTCTTCCAGATCTGTGGTGGGCTGGGGCGAGGGCGATTCTGGGGGCGTATGTTCGGTCGGCTCCATAGGGAAAGGCTTGCCATGTTTCAAAGAACCGCTATCACCTTATCGCGATTGAGACATGGGGCACAAATTTTTGTAATTGCATGCTACCCGACGCTAAGGTGCCAATCGGGGTTGAGGGTGAGGAATTTTGAAGCGTTTATATGATGAAACCGCGCAATGGGAGTCAACAATCTGGGACGTTCAAGATTAATCAGTTTCTCTCTGTCTGGGGGCTAGCACTGGCGATCGCCCTTGGAGCCATCCTGCGATTCTGGAATTTAGACCTCAAGCCGCTCTGGATGGATGAAGCAATTACCTTATTGTTCGCCCTAGGCCATCGCTACGAGGACTTGCCTCGCGAGGTATTGATACCCCTGCAAGACTGGCTCAGCGTTCTCGATTGGCAACCTCAATCTTGTGCGGCGATCGCCCAAACGGTGAATCAACAATCGACCCATCCGCCCCTGTTTTTTTGTGCCATGCATCAGTGGATGGGATGGTGGCATCAATCAGGGATGGAATTACGGTGGCAGGTGCGATCGCTCAGCGCTCTAGCAGGCACAGCGGCAATTGCTGCCCTGTATCTTGTAAATCGTGTGGCATTTTCCCATCGGGCGGGACTCTGGGCCGCAGGCTTAATGGCCGTTTCACCCTTTGCAGTGTACTTGTCGCAAGAAGGACGACATTACACGCTACCGATGTTGATCATTGCCCTCTCGCTCATCCCCACCGTACAGTTGGGCACCGCCCACACAAACCGCGATCGCCTTGTCCCCCTGCTGGCTTGGGTGGGGCTAAGCAGCTTAGGGTTTTATGTACACTATTTTTGTCTACTGGCGTTTGGGGCAGAGGCACTGGCTTTGGCAGCCGTACTGTGGCGGCAGCGAAGTGCTCTAGGAGTCGTGTCCTTAGGGATTGTAGGGATAGGCTTGAGCCTATGGCCGTGGATGCCGCAACTGTTAGCCCATACTCAGCGCCCTGAAACCGACTGGTTGCAGTTTAATGCCGCCTTGGGGCCGAGCTGGTTAGAACCACTCTTGCGACTCTTAGCAGGCTGCATTGTGACCGTCGTCATGTTTCCTGTAGAAAATCAGCCTTTGCCCATCGTGATCCTAAATGGGTTACTCATGCTTGGGTTTGTAGTCTACCTATGCGCAACCCTCTGGCGGCATCGCCGCAAATTATTTTCCTTGTCTCAGAGGCCATGTAGCGCTCAAGTGTTGAGCTATGTATTGCTGGCCTGTGTAGGAGAGTACTTGGTACTGGTATATGGGCTACACAAAGACCTTACCCTTGCCTTTCGCTACAACTTTGTGTTTTACCCAGTGCTCTGCGCGTTATT
>DATNQK010000033.1:0-6420 GCA_036704065.1 Stenomitos sp. | reverse complement strand
AAGCGGACAAGATCCTTTTTGAGGCGTCACTTCTTTCAAAGCATTCACTAGATCCTGGGCAGCAGGGTAGGGCGGAGCGTTGCGGTAACGATCCAACAGTTTTGCCAACGCTCGATTGAGTACCGTTTCACCCAAATAATCTTGCATCGCAAACATCGCCAGCGAACCTTTCTGATACACCAAATGGTTCGCGTCCGCTGCAACCAGCGGCACATCCGAGCGATCGCGACTTTGCAAATAGGTGTCCAGATTGCGTCGCAGGGCAATCCCTAGTTTTTCTGGGCCAAATTCTTTGCCGTAAACTTGGTTCGCCGTATACTCTGCCAAAGATTCAGACAACACCTTTGTGCCCATTGTCGGGGATTGCATCAACTGGTGCCCCCACCATTGATGTGCCGTTTCGTGCGCGGCAATGCGGAACGCTTCATCCACCTTGTCGGGATTGGAGTCATCCACCTTAAACATAAAAGCAGAGCGCTCACCTACCTTAACCGTAGTCGGAAAGCTGACCGCCTCCGAAACGTAGGGAGCCTCTACAAACCGCAGAACTTTGTGAGGATAAGCACCAAAGTTCTCAGAAGCATACTCCAACGCTTTCTGAGCACCCCGCACAATGCGCTGAAGGTTGTGATCATGGCCTGGGTGATAGTAGACCTCAATCGGAATCCCGTTCCATTCCTCTTTGAGGACTTGATAGCGTGCAGAAAGGATAGGAATTTGGTTAATCGTCGGCACCTGATTCTGGTACTGGAAGTAGCGACGATCTCCTTGGTTCCATTCCCGCACCAGTTGGCCAGAAGTCAGCACGATCTGGTCAGGCACAGTGCTAAATGTTGCCGAATAGAGAATCCGATCTGCATCTGCACCAATGGCATTGCGCTGTTTCAGTCGGGCCGCTTCAATCCGTGGGTCAAGTTTGGGTAAGCCTACTCCTTCTCGTCGCGCATTATCTTTCAGACGAGGGCGCTCAAAAAAACCAATGATTGGTAGGTAAGCGTTGGTATTAATAGACGTGCCATTTTCGGCTAAATCGTTCGCTCCGACAGCGGGGGATTCTCCGGTAAAGCCCGTCGAAGGTTGGATCAACAGATCAAAGGCAGCTTTGGTGCTTGCACCTGGGGGCAGGGGGGAGGACAAGGTGAATTCATACCCCTGAACCACAGGATGTTTTACAGTTAATTTCCCAGGCACACCGTTAACCGTAATCTGATTCACTTGAACGCCATTAGGAACGTTCAACAGAATGGTATTGATTGGTTTGGGGGTCTTGTTTTCCAGGGTATAGGTGCCCCGCAGATCCAGACGTGAGTCTACATTGGGGTACAAGTCACCTTGCAGATCAATGGCTGTAATTTTGGGTTGGGCATCTATCAAACGACCGTAGGCTTTTTCGTAAGCAATGCCCAGATTGGTTCTATCGGCACGGCTCAATTCCATGTGAAACAGGTGGGTGTTATAAAAAATCCAACCACCCAGACAGAGGGCGGCGATCGCACTCAGTGCCATCACCATTTGCATCGGGCGAGTAAACCGTTGCCGTGCAATTCGCCAGCGGGCACTAGGATTGGCATCCACACCACGCACCCAAAACAGGGTACAAATGCAAATCAAAAGCAAGGCGATCGCCAGCCAGTAACTCTGAAACCAACGGATCTGCCCCAGCATGCGCCCAAAGCCATTCATGTCCCCGTAGTAATAACCGGGTTTGTAGCCATATTGCAGTAAGCGAAAACTTTTAAATCCAGCCGAGCGATCCGCAAACGCCAACACAAGGATCAAGGCAGCAGAAAAGAAGTAACCCAGAAACTTCTGGTTCACCAACACCTGGAGGGTGATCGTTAGCACGCTAATCAGCAATAAATCCACCAGGGTAACGGTGAATAAACTCACGCCATAGGCACCGAAATGATAATCCCTGTAGTGATTCAGCGTTTGTGCAATCACACTCCCCACGGCCAAACAAACAATCGTCGCGGCCAAAATCAGCACCAAGGCAAAGATTTTGCCAACTACCACAGCCCAAGTGCGAACCGGAAGCGGGTCACTTAGGGGCTCGACTTTGACCTCCCGTTCTCGCCACACCAGATCACCTGCCAAAAAGATGATCAACAGTGGAGCGATGAATTTCACAATGTTGTTGACCAGTTCCAAGACAAATGCAGTGGCAGGAACCATTGCCCCACTCGCAGCATTCACAATGGACGCAACAATGCCAATCACCAAAACAACCGTGGCGATCGCCAAAACGCCGATGACCAACGGGCTACCCATCAGGCGTTGCAACTCCATCCTGGCAATGCGCCACGCATTGCGCAGTTGGGCACTCACTCCATAGTGCAAATGGGCAATGGGCTGCACCAATGAACCCGCGCCAACGCTAAGCTTACCTGTGGCTGGCTCGCTTGCCACCCACGCAGCCGACTGCCAAAACAGGAGTCGCCGCTCTACCCAATCCAGCACTTTTTCGAGGCGAGAACTGGAAGTAACCCCTGAAAATCGAAAACGTTGCCATACCCAGGCAAAAAATACGCCACTCAGAACCAAATAAAATACGCGAGAGAGCCAAATACTAGGCGCAAATGGCACGTTCAAGGTGTTCTGCTGCACCTTTGTCCAAAAGCGCACCGCATAATCGATGGTATTAATCCCAAAGGGATTCACTAAAACAGTAAAAGAAGGGTCGAGATGAAAGCTCTTCAAGACGCTATCTAGAATTCCTCCCAATACCCAGATGCCCACAAGGCCAAGGTAACTGGCAAGTGTACGGCGCGTCAGCAGCCCAACCGCAAAGCTAAATAAGCCGAAAATCACAATATTGGGAATGACAAGATACAAGTACGGCTGCACATAGCTCAGCAGGTTAAAGGGGCCAACTCGGCTAGCATCCATCCAGGGAAAGGCCAACCCCACCCATAGTCCCAAGGCAACCCCTAGGGAAATAAACCCACTAATCAGAAAACTGGCGAGCACCCGCCCAGTAATAAACTGCCATTCTTTGAGCGGAGAAGTAAAAAGCAGACTATCCACATTATTGGTGAAATCTTTTGTGGCACGATCTGCAAAAACCCCAATTGTGATCAGCACCAACAAGATACTAGAGGAGCCAATCACATTCATAATTTCGAGTGGAGCGTTCGCATAGGGCACCCACTCTCCTGGTTTAACCGCCTCCCCAAACCCAGCCCGTAAAGACTCAAAAATGGGCAAATCTGACCCTTTCACAAGGGTTGTCAAAAAGCCAATCACAAAGAACATGGCCCATGCAATGAGAGCAAATCGCGTGCGGAAGCTCTCTCGCAGTTCAAAGCGCACAATTTCCCGAATAGGCTGCCAAGCACTTTGGGGTGGGCGGGTAGAAGGATAGGTTGTCATGGATAGATGCAAATTGGGATCAGTTAGCGAACGGGAGATGACAAGGCCGCTGGCGTCATTGACTGTAAGGAGCCAACCTTCTTCATCACACAGAAGTAGACATCTTCTAAGTTCGGTTCAACCGATTCAAAACCTTCACCAGGGTCGGTTTCGCTATAAATCCGCGCAATAATATCGCCCATGAAGAAGCGGGTAAACAATACCTGGTATTTGTCTTCGTAGGTTGGCAACTGGTCACGTTTAAGTTGAATGCGCCAGACTTTGCCACTCAGTTGCTGCATTAAGCCCGTGGGCTGACCTGTCGCGTGGATTGCTCCGTCAATCAAAATGGCCATTTGAGGACACAACTCACTGACGTCCTCCACAATATGGGTGGAAAGAATAATGGCCGCTCGCTCGGAAATTTCGCTTAGCAGGTTGAGAAAGCGCACCCGTTCAGCCGGATCAAGGCCAGCGGTCGGTTCATCCACAATCACCAAACGCGGATCGCCTAAGAGAGCCTGAGCAATGCCAAACCGTTGCCGCATGCCACCAGAGAACCCACTCACGGCGCGATCGCGTGCATCATACAAATTCACTTGATGCAGTAAGTGGTTTACCACTTCCTTACGTTCTTTGCCGTTAGTAATTCCTTTTAGGGAAGCAAAATGATCCAGCAATTTTACCGCTGACACACCAGGATATACGCCAAAATATTGCGGCAAATAACCCAATACCTGGCGCACTAAGACCTTTTCTTCCAGCATATTAATATCGCCCCATTGGATTGTGCCGTCTGGGTCGGCTTCTTGCAAAGTGGCGATCGTTCGCATCAGGCTAGACTTCCCAGCACCATTGGGGCCCAGCAAACCAAACATCCCCATTGGAATGTCTAGGTTCACCCCATTCAGGGCTTTATAACCGTTTGGGTAAGTTTTCGTTAAGTTGCGAATTTGAATTGGAGTTGCAGGAAAAGTTGCGGTCATATTTAGAGACACGAGTGTTCAATACACCGAAAAATGATATTTCTTTTCAATGCTTGCCTATTCTGCTCTACAGATTCGCATACTTAACCAACAGTATGAAGAAAAAAAAGATACGTTTAATAATTCTGCGAGTAATTTTGCTCAAGACAATCAAGCTATTTGCTGTTCCCACCTGCGTACAACGGAGCGCAGAGAGATAAGGGAAGCCAACATTGGTCTATCAACAAAGAATTTAAGTTGCTGTCTGGATAAGCCTTCTAGACGGAAGACCCACCCCGCCCTTCGAAACCCTTTCCCGAGAGGGGATGCTGGGGAACATGCACTACGACGATTTGCAGCGATAGAGTAGCTTCAAGCTTGCTGCGACAGGATGCCGTACTTTGGAGCAAACACTAAGGTTACGAGAAAAATGAGCGTCAGCAGCACAACAATGCTGCCACCTGTGGACAGATCGAAGTGATAGCTAAGATAAGTACCCATTACGCAGGAAAACACGCTATTACCAACCGCAATCCACAACATTCGATCAAAGCGATCCGTGAGCAAATAGGCGATCGCCCCTGGTGTCACAAGCATTGCAATCACCAGAATAATCCCTACCGTTTGTAAGGCTGTCACGATGGTCAGTGCTAAAACTGACAACAAGGTGTAGTACATAAATTGCGTATTAAGACCGATCGCCTTGGCATGGTTTGGATCAAAGCAAAATAGCAAAAGATCCTTGCGCCGCAACAAAATAATCACCAGAGTAATGATGCCTGCAATCAAAGTTTGAATAATATCTTCCTGAGAAATACCCAAAACATTGCCAAATAAAATGTGAAAGAGGTCGATATTACTGGGGATTTTGGTCACTAACACCAACCCCAACGCAAAAAATCCCGTAAACACTACCCCAATCACCGCATCTTCTTTCAGACGGGTTTTCGATTTGACATAGCCAATTGCCACAACAGAACCAAAGCCAAACAAAAATGCACCCACTGCAAAGGGAATCCCTAACGCATAGGCTGCAACGACTCCTGGCACGACGGAGTGAGAAACAGCATCCCCCATCAAAGACCAGCCTTTGAGCGTGATATAGCAAGACAACACCGCGCACACCATCCCAACAAAGGCACTAACCCAGATGGCTCGGACTAAAAATGGGTATTGCAATGGTTCAACAAACCAATCCCAACCAGGGATAGCTGCAATCGAGAGAGTCATGGTTCTAACTCCGATGATGGAGATAGATGCTCAGATGCGGGTTGATGCCTTCCTTGAAATGGGTTTTGCAAACTGGTGAGCGGTAAACCGCCGAAGGTCATCGACAGGTTATCCGCAGTAAAGGCTTCATCAATGGTGCCAGAAGCCAGAATGGTGCGATTGAGCAAAATAACGCGATCGCAAAACGTGGAAATTGAACCCAGATCGTGGGTAGAAACAAAAATCGTGTGTCCTTCCTGGCGCAATTGGAGCAGCAAATCAATCATCCGCTTTTCGGTTTTCACATCCACACCCGTAAACGGCTCATCTAGCAAAATCACCTTGCCTTCCTGAGCCAGCGCCCGTGCCAAAAATGCGCGTTTGCGTTGTCCACCAGATAACTCCCCAATCTGGCGATCGCGAAACTCGGTCATCCCCACCCGATCCAAGCTTTCCATTACAATCTGTCGATCTCTAGCCTTGGGAATCCGCAGCATATTCATGTAGCCGTAGCGACCCATCATCACCACATCAAATACACTGACCGGAAAGTTCCAGTCCACCTCATCCGCCTGAGGCACGTAAGCCATCAGTTGTTGCTTCTGCGCCTGTTGTACAGGCAAATCACCGATGCGAATACGGCCCTGGTTAGGCTTCAAAAATCCCATAATCGATTTGAATAATGTCGATTTGCCACCCCCATTAGGCCCCACTAAACCCGTGATAGTGCCTGGTTCAACAGTGCAACTCGCGTTGTATAGTGCCAATCGCGCATTGTTGTAAGTGACATTCAGGTTGTCTACAGTAATTTCGATAACTTGAGACATGCTGCAACACTCCTAAGTAAACGGGTTTAATGACGCGTACTGGAACCTGCCAGCAGACCGTTGGCAAT
>DATNQK010000032.1:0-3524 GCA_036704065.1 Stenomitos sp. | reverse complement strand
CAGATGGTAGAGTGCTTGTACGCAGTGCTGGTGGGATGGTGTCGCGGTTAGGTCGGGGACGCCCCACGACTCGTTAAAGGGAACCCACACGATGATGCAAGGATGGCTGGCATCGCGCTCGATCACCTCGGTCCATTCTTTCATCAGCCGTTCTACTGCTTTAGGCGTAAAACGGTATGCACTTGGCATTTCTTCCCATACCAGTAGGCCCAGCACATCAGCCCAGTACAGGAAGCGCGGATCTTCAATTTTTTGATGCTTCCTGACACCGTTGAAGCCCATCTGTTTGATCAGTTCTACGTCACGCCGTAGCGACTCATCGGAAGGAGCCGTCATAAGGGTGTCTTCCCAGTACCCTTGGTCGAGCACCAACCGTAAATAGTAAGGGTGTCCGTTTAGCATGAAGCGATCGCGCTGAATACTAACCGTCCGCATGGCCGTGTAAGACTGCACCTGATCAACGAGTTGCCCTTGGCACCAAAGCTGAATCTGGGCATCAATCAAAGTTGGCTTTTCTGGTCTCCACAGCAGTTCATTGCGATAGTCATCAATACCTGGATCTGATAACGCAATGCGGCGATGGATCTCACCATTGAGCACTTCGTAGGTGTCATTTACCAAGAGCTGGTTGCCTGCAGTGAGCCGCACTTTGAGCTGCATATCTGCTTGCATATGCCCCCAGACAAAACCCTCGAAGCCAATCTCCCAGCGCTCAAAGTGAGGGGTCCACTTGATGCGACCAATATAGGTTTGAGGCACTTCCTCGAACCAAACGGTTTGCCAAATCCCACTGGTGCGGGGATACCAAATACTATGGGGATGTCTTTGCCAGTCTTGCTTCCCTCTGGGCTTTGCTAAATCGTGGGGGTCATCTTCTGCCCAGACGGTCACAGTTTGTATGCCTTCTGAGCGTAAGACCGCTGTGATGTCCATGGAGAAAGGCGTATGTCCACCTTCATGCTCCATGATGAAATGTCCATTAACCCAGACACGAGCGCGGTAATCTACAGCCCCAAAGTGCAGTAAGACTCGATTGTCGCCAGGGCATACTTCAAACTCGCGTTCGTACCAGCAGTTGGGATGAAATCCGGTATCATTAATCCCACTTTTGATAGATTCTGGAGCGAAGGGAACTTCTATAAGATGTTCCCAAGACGTAACATCGCTGGGGTAGTTAAATCGGCCTGCATCATCGTAGGTGAACTTCCATGGACCGTTGAGCGAGGTCCATCCAGCACGCTGAAGTTGAGGGCGAGGATAGGTGGGATCTATTTGGAATCTATCGGTGGTTAAAGCACAAGGGTCTTGATCTGCGAGGCATTTACCAAAGGTTTTCATGGGAATTAAACCAAGTTAGATATAAAGGATGCCCTCTCCTGCAATACTTCATACCCTATCTTTGCAGTTACAACGTTTCGTGCAACGGTCAGGGACAAGACTGGAATAAAGAAAAGAAGGTTGGTTTGATTACTTCTGGCTTCAAAGCCTGACTGTCAAGATCCGGTGTTGTTGATGATGTGCATCCCAACGCCCTCAGGTGCAGAGCTGGCTTAGGTTGATCCTTATATTGACGTTATCTTGTTTGGTCTTGTTTCGCTGGGGTCAGTTGTCTTGCGCTTTGCAGGAAAACAACCAAAGCAAGCTTTCTGAACCTGCGTCTCTATCCTAAGGTGGGTGGAGTCCTTATGCAACGTCGCTAACGCTACTTCAGGCCCTTATGGCTGCAATTTACTGGCATATTCTTCCTGATTAGGGGAATTTCTAAGGCAATCTAGAGAAATCTTTTGATCTCCCAAGAAGGAATTGGAAGCCCCTTAATTAATAGTCTAACGAGCCTAAAGACGATAAAACATATTTTTAAAGAGATTTGTCTACGGTTAATCCAATTTCTTGTCCATAGGATAGTTCCAGGGTGTGACCGTCAGGATCGCGCAAGAAAGCCCAATATCCGATAGGATATCCAGAATCTTTAGGTTCTTGAAGCAAAATTCCTTCTTCTCTTGCTTTTTCGCACAGAGAATCCATAAACTCTCGACTTTTGCATCCAACGCCAAGATGGGCGAGGGGAGACAGAACAGGATGCGCTGAGCTGCTCTGAATGAGAACAATGACGAAGGGACGAGTATGATCGCTCAGCCACGCAACTGCAATGCCCGTTTCTGCATCAATACGACGATGAACGACTTGCATTCCAGCGTAGGCAACATAAAAATCAATACTTTTGTCAATCTCTGTGACGGGAAGTGCGATATGAGTGAGTCCGATGTCGATCATCTCAGTCTACCTCGCGCTGTATTGAGCATCGATAGTGATATGAGAAGGCTGTTCCAGCTTTCTGCGGAAGAGTCTGAAGCATCCTTGCTAGCTTTGGGGCCCAAAATAAGACTATTTAGCCCATTAGAGCGAACCGATAAACCTATTCTCTAAGGCTTAGTGTGATCTTAGTATGAAAATTCTAGGGATTGATCTGCAATTCTTTTTCAGGAGAGGAATTTCATAAGGGCTTGAACCAGTTCATCCGGGTCTAATGGCTTGGCAATGTGCAGTTGATACCCGCTGTTGATGGCTTTCTGATAATCTCCTTCACTGGCATAGGCAGTGAGTGCGATCGCCGGAATTTGTCCTCCTTGTTCGGGGGGTAAGGCTCGAATCTGTTGGAGCAGTGTATAACCATCCACCTCAGGCATTCCAATATCGCTAAGTAACACATCAGGACGAAACGAGGGTAATTGGGAGAGTACTTCCGTCGCAGAGGCAACGGTCAATACTTCTGCTCCATATTGAGTCAGGAGTGCAGTTAATAGAGTAAGGGCATCGGGTTCATCATCAACTGCTAAGATCCGCATTCCTTTTAAGGTGGGTTCTTCGGCAAGGATGTCCTCAGAGGGTGGCTGCTCTGATTGCACGTCAAGTAAGGGGAATTGCACCACAAAAGTGGTTCCTTGTCCCTCACCTGGGCTACTGGCATAGATGGTGCCGCCATGCGCCTCAACTAAGTAACGCACAATCGCGAGTCCTAAGCCCAACCCGCCATACTTACGGGTTGTCGAGGCATCTTCTTGTCGGAATGACTCAAAAATATGGGGCAGAAAGTCAGGGTTGATCCCTTTGCCCGTGTCGCTTACGGTAATTTGGGCCTGATTGCCTTGGCGCGCAAGGCAAATCTCAACTTGGCCCTTAGCAGGGGTGAATTTGATAGCATTCGACAGTATGTTCCAGATAATTTGCTGCAACCGAGCGGCATCTCCAGACACCTGTCCAATTTGAGGTAGTACTGAATAAAAGCGAATTTCTTTGGCGACCGCTGCGGCGCTGACGCTCTCTATTGCAGCTTCAATCACAAAGACCAGATTCACACGCTCTGTCTTCATACTGAGTTTACCGCGCAGAATCTTTGCGATATCGAGCAGGTCGTCAATCAGTTGTGTTTGAAGTTTCACATTGCGTTCAATGGTTGCCAGCGCCTCAGCAGTTTTGGCTGGATCGAATTGGCGAGATTGCAACAGTTTTGTCCACCCCAGAAT
>DATNQK010000031.1:0-13099 GCA_036704065.1 Stenomitos sp. | reverse complement strand
CCCTATGAACCCTTGAAACTGCTGCAAACCATTGAGAAACTGCTGCAAACCGTGGGATGATGCAACCCATCTATTCCTCTGTTCATCCTTCTGGATCCTGCATCGGTATCAAGATATGGCTAGGGTTCTGCTTAACAATGTGGCGCGTCGGTTTAGTACAGCAACCGCAGTCGACAATATCACCTTCGAAATCCCCGATGGAGAGTTTTGGGTTTTAGTAGGCCCCTCAGGCTGCGGCAAGTCTACCGTACTGCGCATGATTGCGGGGCTAGACTTCCCCACCCAAGGAGAAATTTATATTGGGCCACAATGCGTCAATGATGTGCCCGCGCGCAATCGTGATGTGGCAATGGTTTTTCAGAATTACGCCCTATACCCCCACATGACCGTGGCCGAAAACCTGGCCTTTGGGTTGAAGATGCGACAAATTGATCGCGCCCAAATTCAACAGCGCGTTGGGACAGTAGCAGAGTCCTTAGATCTCAAGCATTTACTGAACCGGAAACCAAAGCAATTGTCTGGCGGTCAACAACAGCGCGTTGCATTGGGTCGGGCCATTGCTCGCAATCCCCAAGTTTTTCTACTAGACGAACCGCTGTCTAACCTCGATGCACAACTGCGCGACGACACACGTGCAGAGCTAAAGCGCCTCCACCAACTGTTTGGGGTGACAACCCTCTATGTCACCCACGACCAAACCGAAGCCATGACCCTTGCCGATCAAATTGTGGTGCTTTCTCAGGGGCAAATTCAGCAAATTGGCACGCCTCAAGCCATCTATCGCCGTCCTTGCAATCGCATGGTCGCCTCATTTCTGGGTAGCCCACCCATGAATCTGCTACGAACCACCTACGATGGCGATGCATTTCAGCTTAAAGATCAACACATTCCTTGCCCTGCGTCTTTAAGACCCGTGTTAAAGAGCTTTCTAGACCATCCCCTCGATCTTGGCATCCGACCTGAACATATTCAGGTTAGCCCTAACTGGAGCGACGGCATGATTGCCATTACCGTTGACCTCGTGGAGCCCTTGGGGCGAGACAACCTCATCCGGGCTTACCTCGCCTCAGATACGAGCCAGTCCTTAACCCTAGTCACGCAAGGGGAATTTTTGCCACAACCGGGCGATCGCCTGGGAGTCTCCTTTGTCTTAGACCAGATGATTATTTTTGATGCCACAACCGGTGCAGCACTGTCCCACGATGACCGATCTGTGTGAGTTTTGGTCAGCTTAAGGCAAGCCTAACATTACGTTAAGTAAAGCCTTGTTCATCTTCATGAAGTTGCTGACCATTCATGTATACACAGCCGCATCATATAAGAAAGAACTTATAGAATCCCTGCCGCATGACAAGGGATAGATAAAGCGCTGTCATTGCTTTGACAATACAGACACTTACTATTCTTTTCATGCTTATTCCTATCTACGATGCACTACGGGGGTACGTAGCCACTCGATAGGGAAAAATTGCGAGTCACTTGTTTGCAGCTACCGCACAGTACTGAGTTATGTTGAATCAACGCCTTGACCATCGTGTTCCTCACTCCACGTCTTGGTTTCAGCCCTTTCGCAACGCCCTTGAGCGATGGGTTCGTCGAGAAATTATTGCAGACGATCCCTATGATGAGGAGCAAGAAGCTGCACAAAAACTGTATGAACAGTTCTTGCTGCTTCAAAATTCGACACTCTCAATGATCGTTCGGGATCAATATTGCTCGGCCAAATAATATCCATCCATACAGGGAAGGCTGTGACCTCTATCGTCCTAGAACCGATCCTGTATTGGAAGCTTGAGAATACCTGCTCAAGATTTAAGCAGGAGATAGTACAGCGCTCCTGGGGAGTTCACTAGGCCAGCCAATTGCTTGGCTTCGCTTCCGGTGCCCATAAAAATATCGACGCGGCCAGGCCCTTTGATTGCACCACCTGTATCTTGGTCTAAAACAAATCGGTTCACTGCTTGAAATTGAACCGTCTTACCCGCATCAAAGCTGGGGTACCGTGTCTGAATCAGGGCCAAGGCTCCAGGGGGCATCAAGGGTTTATCCGTGGCAATCGAGCGACCTGCCGTCACAGGTGCGCCAATGCTACCCGTGGCAGGTGCGCCATAGGTAGGGGCAAAGAACACAAACCGCTGATTGCGCGGAATGTACTGATCTAGCTCGGTGGGATGCGCTTGGAAATACTGCATCAAAAACGGCAAATTTAGGGCTTCAAGGCGCACTTTACCCGCTTTGACCAGTTCTTTGCCAAGGCTGGTGTAAGGATAGTCTGTTTTTCCGGCCACACCCACAGTCATGGTTGTGCCATCAGTCAAAGCCAGACGCGCAGAGCCTTGCACCTGCACCAGATAGGCTTCTAGGCGATCGCGCAACCAAACCAACTCCGAGCCTCGCAATAGACCTCGACTTCCTTGAAGCCCATCCGCGCCTTCTAATTGCAGGCGGGTCGGCTGGGGTCGAGGCCAAGATCCAAACCCAGACGGGAGCCGATACAACGGGTAGCGATACGTTGCATTGGGCGTGCGACTCGCCGTATAGGTAGCTTCGAAATAGCCTGTAAAATCAACAGTGCCCTGATTGTCTTTGCCGACAGACTGATAAACATCAAATTCGCGCCGCACGGCAGTGGCCAGTGCTTCAGGCGAGGGTGAAGTTTGTAATAGCGTTCGGAATCGCAACAAGCTGCGCTGCACGCGATCGCGAGTCACACCTGGAACAGGGTAGTTGCGGTAGGCCGCCTGAGCTGCGCCAGTGTCAAGGTATCGCAAGCTATGGTCAATAGACCTCAGGAGTAGGGTCTTGTCTCCTTTTCCGTTAGGGGTTTGCCAAAGGTCAGCATCTAGCCCTAGAACTGGAGGCACTTGTGTCGGACTGAGTAACCGTAGCGGCAAAGTCGGCGCAGCAACCGCAACCTTAAACGCAACCCCAACCAGGGAAAGGGCCGTCATGCCCAACAGCGCCGTCTTTGCTGCCCCGACACCATGCTTTGCCCAACCCACAGATTCACTCCTATTGCATGCAACGTTACAGGTATTGCCTTGCCTGACTTGCAGTCCACACCATGTTGACTGGTGATCACGCGACAACCGATTAGAAACGGTCGACGCTAGAGGCAAAGATAGGTTCCACACGAATGGCTAAGATGCTTGCGGGACGCAACACCATATACTCTCCCTGCACAGTCTTCATCGGGATCGTAATGAAATCCTTAGAGTCGTTTTTAGGAACCAGCTCATTACTGTACCACTGCTGAAATTCTTGAATACTCACAAAGCGCACCTCTTCACGGTGCCCTCCCTCCATGAGTAAATAGACTGCAAATTCAGTGGGCGTTCTTGCCATAATTTATTCGCCTTCTCAACCGTACCGAACTCATTATCGGCAAAAATGTCCTTTGCTTTGACTTGCCTCTTATTTTTTATCCGTGCGGCTTGCTGACTAAGCCACCCCGAAACCTTTACCACACCAAAAAGGGCCGCAATGCGGCCCTTTAATAGCAGGAATGAAGTTAAGACGACGGGACAAAATGGTACTCAGGCTAACTGCCTTAACAAGGCTCTCACTACGTTATCTAGGTTTCCTGGAGTGTTTAAAGCAAAGAAGTGCCGCTCTAAATTCAACTCCCATGTGTACAGCAAAGAACCTTTCAAACAGAACAGCGAGTACCATTTTGCACAGAGAAGACAGATACGTAAATCAACAGCGCTTTCCTCTTTGCAGTTTGTATTTGGCTGTTTTTATCTGCCACAGAAGCGTGTCTCGCTTCTTGTCTCAAGTATAAGCGTTTGTTTTAGCTCTACCCGTAGTTTTTAGTAATTTTAATGAAATCAAAGTGTGCAGTCGGCAATCACAACGTTGTGTAACAGATTGCGGTGGCACTTCACCTCTAACGGTAGTGCATGGATGTTACCTGAACTAGAACCACTGGGTTAGACAGCCATCGCTGCTAGGCATATTGTCTGCCCCGCCATTGCTTAGGGCGCTGTGCCGTTGAAAGCATAATCCGTACCACAGCCAAGGGATCAGCCAAGGGAGAGAACCAGAAGAGCCACCGACCTTGTGCTTGAGATAAATCGTAAGAAGGGGCGATCGCCAAAAGCAAGGCCACCCGCAATACCATCAGTCCAGCATTGATGCCTAAGGCAATCAGGGTCATGGGGGTTTGTACACCACTCCCCAGCAGAAGACACAGCAGGGGCAAAGGTAAACCTTGCACCGCAATTAAAAACCATAGATCACCATAGGTTTGGGCCTGCGAACTCGCATCTTTCAGATCCAGAGAACGGCCCCACTCACGCCAGGTTTCAGCAGCGCCTTCGTACATGCGAACCTTCAACACAGGCGCACCATCCCAAAAGCCCACACGGATGCCCCGCTTCGCCAAATGACGCACTAGGGTCACATCATCACAAAAAGAGCCTTGGGCACTTGTAAATCCGCCTGACGCTTGCAGAACAGAGCGACGACATAAAAAGCATTGACCATTGGCCATCACGCGTTCTGGCTTGGCTACAGATTCACCCGCTGGGCCAAATCGATACACTAAGGTCATCAGCAGGGCTGGCTGTAGCCAAATTTCGCCAGGATACTTCAGAATAAACTGCGGTGAAAGAGAAACTGCATCAAGCCCTGCGGCACTCGCTGCCTGAATTGCACTTGCAATCAAACCCGGTTGCGGTTGGGTATCCGCATCTAATCCTAAAAACCAAGTACTGTCCGATGAAATTTGACTGAAGCCGAACTGTAATGCCCAAGGGCGTCCTACCCAACCGGGCGGCAAGGGATCATCGGTCGTCACGCGGAAGCGGGGATCAGTTTCCGCCATTTGTTCCACCATTGCGGGGGTGCCATCCTGGGAACGGCTATCAACCACAATGACCTCTCGTAACTCATAGCTTTGATGGCTTAACCCCTCCAGGCAAGGTTGCAACCTTGCCGCTTCGTTTAAGGTGGGAATCACAACGCTCACAGCACCGATTTCATCCGGTTGAGGCGATTGAGGCTGAAGGGGAGGGCGTCGGAAGGGGCCACGCAGTAAACGAGAAAACAATAGGGCGATCGCAGGCAACTGGAAACCAATGCAAAGCGTTGCGAGAACACTCAACCCAATTTGGACAGTCAGGGAACTACACTCAAAACCCAAAGCACTCATGCAGCCGAGCGCCCTTTGACATTACGACCAAGCGTCAATACAGGCGCAGGAGATGTTGCTGGAACCGATTCAACATCAGATTGAACTTGAACAGGTGTTAGCTGCCAGCACAGATAGGCGGGGAACAACCCTATCACCGCACCCAAGCTAGCCGGAATCCAAAATCGCGAATCGAGTTGCGTGAGCGTAATCACTGCACCAAACACAAAATTAGCAACATACACCAACAGCGGTAACGTTAGTTGTTGACGGTTGAACTGGAGAGGTACCTTACGCCAAAACAAAGTCGCAACCCCCATAAATAGCATTCCAGTTCCTACCCAACCGGCCAAATTGCGGTAGGGCATCCCAAAGAACGCACCGACTTCTTGAAACTCCCAGAACGGAAAAGGTGCCTGACTCATAGCAGGGTCTAACACTAAATCCCAAGCCGTGAGTAAAATCGCACCCCCACCAATGGCCAGAAACCGAACCACTGCTTCGTTCCAGTTCCATCGCTTGAGGCCATAATGCAGACCACTGTAGGCCAACACATAAGCAGAAAACCCTAAGTAAAACCAAGACAGGGGAATCGTAAAGGGCACCAAGCCTGCAATCTTATACCCCAATCCGTTCAAATAGGCATAATGACCAAACGGAAAGCCAGTACTCGTACCCAACAATTCGCTGCATAAGGATAAAATCACCGCAGGCCCTAGAAACTGGAGTAAAGGCCGCCAGCCCAAACTCAGAAAGCCGTGGAGGGCTACAGTCAGCGCCCCCAAGACGATATATACAACGCCACCCCCAGCCATGCTGAGCTGAAACAACTGTTGGCCCGCACTTGGCAGATTCAGAATCAGCTCCGAGTGCGGTAGCACAATAATCAAACCGGCCAGTCCAAACATCATGGCTGCAATATGAGCCACAAGGCAGAACCACTTAAAAACCACAAGTCGGTTCATAATGCGTCCTTGGCTATAGGAAATCGAACGAGACTCCGTCATTTTGAGTCATTGGCAGTTTACAAATGTTTATAAATTGTAGTCCTACCGCATCAGAAATAGGTAGCAAGGTGACATTTGACGATGCAGCGAAAGGGAGCAAATGTGGCATGATGAGTGGGACTTTGCATCAAGCAAACGTTCAAACTCTAGCTTTTGAGCAGGGTTAGGATGCTGCATCTTAAGTTTGACGCTAGGTTGGCCAGTTGGAATAGGAGTGCAAACAAGGCATGATTGTCGAGGGTATTGGGCTAGGCGTAGGCTTGGTCGCATTGTTGGGTTGGATTGGACTAGAGCGTCCCTATCGCGGTCGCCTTGGCAATACGTTGCAGGTATCCACACGCCAGTGGAAGTTTGACCTCGACCAGCCCCATCACTATCGCATCCAAGGCGAACTCACCCTGGCCAATCCACTAGGCCACCTAGAGGTGATGGTTCCAGAATTAGAGGCAGACGTTAAGCTCCTGTCTAAAGACAGCTTGGCAAACGTTGAATGTACGATTCGTGTGACCCCTCAGCATCCTGATGCACCCGCACGGTCTGACAACTATTGGTTTGCTTACATTGTCAAAAAACGGCAGCAGACCACTGCATCCATTGAAATCGATATTAAAGGCGCCGATCTGTCGGCACTGAAAGTGGCTTGGGTTCAGATCCGTTACGTTACCTATGGTCCCCAAGGTCGTATTCCACGGATGTACCACGAAGTCTTGCCGTTATCCTATCCAGAGCCGAATGCAGCCTTGCGCTGGCGTTCCACACAGACCGCAGAGGTTCTGCCCATTCCCACCCATCTGCTCACACGCCTAGACTCCTGTGTGGACATGGTTAAACGCTACGTACTCCCCCATGCCCAACCCAACGATATTGTGACCATTGGTGAGACTCCAGTGGCCATTATGCAAGGCCGCTATCGGCATCCAGCCTCCATTCGACCGGGTTGGTTAGCTCAACGCTTGTGCTATTTCTTTTTACCGACCTCCAGCTTGGCAACAGCCTGCGGCTTACAGACGCTGGTTGATGTCGTTGGGCCCTGGCGCGTCTTTGGCGCTTTTGTGGGTGGGGCTGTACTGAAAGTGTTAGGACAGCCAGGCGGATTCTACCAATTGGCAGGGGAACAAGCCCGTTTAATTGACGATGTCACAGGAACCTTGCCCCCTTACGATCAATTTGTGGTGTTAGGGCCAGACAACGCCCAAGCTGTTGTCGATGAGATCAAGGCACAGACAGGATTATCTGCGGCGATCGTTGATGTGAACGATCTCAAAGCAGTCAAGGTTTTGGCCGCCAGCCAGGGTGTATCTCTGGCAACGCTAGAAGAAGCCTTAAGAAACAACCCAGCAGGGAATGCGGACGAGCAAACACCCGTGGTTCTGGTTCGTCCCCGCTCTCAGGCCTAATTTTTCGGGCAATCTGTGCAAAAAATTTCCGTAGCGCATCGGCATCCTGAAGATCCGATCGTTACAATGGTGAAGGGGTTATTTCCAAACCTGATGGGTTGGACTTGGGTCAGCCATCAATAAATGGAAAACCTTCTGTGTTATGGTATGGGCGCCTCTGGATTCCCCCTTTTAAGCTATGACCTCAACTGTACCTAAGCGCGATTGTATTGTGCGGTCTCTGCAATACCGAGACTGGGAAGCGGTATCGAGTCTGTTGACGGCTTGTGGCGATCGCGCAGAGCGTTCCTGGTTATCAGAACCCCTTCAGTATGGAAATTCGCCTTGGAGCCCTCAACCGCTGACTCAGGTTTTAGATCTACTGCCGGGTCAGTGGTCGGCCTCACAGCGCACCTTTGTATTAGAGCAACAGTCGCGAATTATTGGCTTAATTCAGGTTGCACCCTTTAACCGAGCCCGAAGCACTTGGCGAGTGGAGCGGATTTGTGTAGACCCGTCTGCGTCTTCTTTCGATGCAGGGACACAGTTGCTGCGCTATTGCTTAGAAAAGATTTGGGAAGCTCGCACTTGGTTGGTTGAGGTAGAGGTCAACCATGTCGAAGCGTTGGGTCTGTATCGCCAAAATGGATTTCAGCCCCTCGTACAGATGACCCGCTGGCAGTTTTCTGCTGAGGCCTTGGCGCAATTGGCAGATCACTCGCCAAGTCTACCGAACCTATTACCCGTCAATAATGTCGATGCCTCTTTGCTGTATCAGCTCGACACAGCAGCGATGCCGCCCTTTGTGCGCCAAGTCTTCGACCGTCACTTACAAGATTTTCAGCGCGGGTTGTTCAGCACTTTAACCGATACCCTACGGACCCATATCCGACAACAAGATCGGGTCAACGGTTATATTTTTGAGCCCCAACGCAAAGCAGCCATTGGATACTTTGCCATTTGTCTGGCCCGTGGCGAGTCTTCTCCCCATACCGCTCAGATGACGGTTCACCCAGCCTATACCTGGCTCTACCCTGAGTTGATGGCCCACATGGCAAGCCTCGCACAGCAGTTTTGCCCCAATACGGCAATGGCATTGGTTTCTGCCGATTATCAGCCTGAACGGGAAGACTATTTGCAGCAAATGGGGGCTGAACGGGTGGAACATACCCTCATGCTCTCGCGTTCGGTATGGCACAAAGTTCGGGAGAGTAAAACCTTATCCCTAGAAACCTTGCAGCTAACCGAAATGCTGCAAGGGCTACAACCCAACCATACACCTGTGCCTGGACGCTGGACCTTTTTGACAACGCTCCCTTCACCGTTGCATACTCAGGGCGGAACAGTCCATCCGTCCAACGAGCATCGAGCGATTGTGCAACGCGAGGCTCAAGGGATGGAGCGGAAGGTTTCGCGATCGTCCTCAGATATGCCAGACCCTCATGGTTCTTGTGGATAAAACAACGCCTACTTACTGGATTGATGCATTTACAACTCAGGCATTTACGGGCAACCCTGCCGTAGTATTGCCCCAAGCAGACGGCTTAAGCGATCGCCAAATGCAGGCGATTGCGCGGGAGGTGAATTGCTCCGAGACTGCCTTTGTGTTGCAGCCCACCCTCCCAGAAGCCGATTTTCGACTGCGTTGGTTTACGCCTACTCAGGAAGTAGACTTATGCGGCCATGCCACCGTTGCTACCCTTCATGTCCTCGCCCAAGAAGGACGGTTTAACCTCCAGCGAGGTGTGACACAACTTTTGTACCTTGAGACGCGTAGCGGGGTGTTAAAGGTTTCGGTGGACTATACCCAAGGCGATCGCCCTTGGATCTGGTTAACCTTGCCAACCTGCCACTTTCAAGCGCTGGAGCCAGACCTTGTCCAGCAGTTGCAAACCATTTTGGGCTACGAAACCCGCACCGCCAAAGGTGAGGCTGTGGTGGATTCCCTCAACCATGATGTCCTGATTGAGATTGAGCATCTCCAGCAACTGCAAACTCTAACCCCCGACATGGCTGCCTTGTCACAGCTTGGCAAAGACCAGCAATGGCGAGGGGTTTGCGTGTATACACGGGAAACCGTTGAGCCGCAGAATAATGCCCATTCACGCTTTTTTGCACCCCAGTCAGGCATTGTAGAAGATCCCGTAACCGGATCGGTGAGTGGCCCCCTCGCCTTATGGCTCCGGCAAACCGAGCACTCTGCCACCTCCGACAAAGCCGAGCAAACCCTATGGCACTTTGAACAAGGAGACTGCTTAGGGCGAGCCGGACGCCTTGCCATCGAATTAGACGGAGACAGTCCCAAACTAGGAGGTCAAGCGGTTACCGTCCTGAAAGGAGAGTTATACCTGTGATTTCCGTCCTTGGCCTCGATCTAGGGCACAAGCGGATTGGGGTTGCAGGCTGCGATCGCACAGGGCTAATTGCCTCTGGATTGACCACCATTCACCGCAATGGTTTTGAGCACGACATTGAACAGTTGCGCCAACTCGTCCAAGAGCGAGACGTCACCCTTTTAGTGATAGGACTTCCGTACACCATGGAAGGCAACATTGGCGCTCAGGCCAAACGGATCCAGAAAATGGCGCACCGCATCAGTCGTGCCCTACAATTGCCCATTGAATATATCGATGAGCGGTTGACCTCCGTCGAAGCAGAAGCCATGCTGCAATCACAGCGGATTCGTCCGTCTCGCAACCGAGCTTTGATTGACCGAACCGCCGCTTGCATTATTTTGCAACAATGGCTTGACCAGCGGCGACAAGGGGAAACTGATCGTGAGACAATAAAACTTCGTGAGAACGCGCCATTACCTTCTAAACTAGCGGATAGTTGACGGTACAAGGGCTGGGACAGAATAGAGGAGCAAAGCATGGAACTTGAGGGTCCTACGATTACCCTATCCGATGAAGCAGGACGGTCATTGCTCTGCTACGTGGAGTTATCAGTGGATATTGACGGCGAAGAATATGCGCTGGTCAATCCCGTTGATTATCCAGTGGAAATTTTTGCCTGGGTGCCGACAGAAGACGGACTGACGGACAATGCAGAGGCAGATGAGGACGAGGGCGAAGAAGAGACATTAATGCCCGTTGAGGACGCGGAACTGAGCGAGATTTTTGCAACCGCACAGGCCGTTTTGTCCGAACAAAATTTAAAGCTGAAGCGCTCTGCGCTTTCGCTCACCGTAGAAGGCGATTTACCTGAGGTGGACGAAGAGGATATCTTAGTTTTAGAGGTAGAAGAAGCAGGACTAGGCAAAGAGCAGGAAGAATATCAACTGCTGGCCACCTTCTTCCACGAAGAACAGGAATATGCGATCTATACGCCCATCGATCCTGTATTCTTTGTGGTACGCCTTCAAGACAATCAAAAACCTCAACTTTTATCGCCGGAAGAATTCCAAGCGATTCAACCTAAATTACAACCTTATTTTGAAGAACATTTATTTGAAGAATTGGAGTAACCTTCTCGCAGTAAGTTCCTGAAAGATTGTGAAGCACAACGCCAAACGAGTATCTCGATTTATCGTAGGGGCCTCTACCCTCGCGTTTTTGCTTTGGATAAGTGTCGGTGGTAGTTGGTTGTGGTGGGTCAATGCCACCGCGCCAGTGGGGGGACGCAATAAAACCGTCCTTGTTCAAGTCCCAGAGGGGGCAACGGCTGATGCCATCGGGCAACAGTTACAGTCCTTAGGACTGATCCATTCGTTAGCGGCTTGGAAGCTATGGGCTCGTCTCGCGAGCTTGCGCAACGCCCAGGGCAGCTTCCAAACCGGCACTTATGAACTTTCGCCCCAAGCATCATTGCCGTTGCTGGCCCAAACCATCTGGACGGGTCAAGTGAAGCAGGCTAGCTTTACCATTCCTGAAGGCTGGTCTCTCAAGCAGATGGCAGAATATTTTGAAGCCCAAGGCTGGTTTTCTGCTGATGCATTTGTGCAAGCCACCCAGCAGATCCCGCGCGATCGCTTTACTTGGCTTCCCCAAAACCTGCCATTTTTGGAAGGCTTTTTGTTTCCCGATACCTATCAAATTCCGTTAGATCAGCGATCGCAGCCGCAGTTAGTCATCGATGCGATGCTGAAGCGATTTGAAACGGAAGCGCTGCCCCTGTACCAGAACCGCAAAGGGTTTCCTGAGTTATCCCTAAACGACTGGGTAACACTGAGCAGCGTGGTGGAAAAAGAAGCAGTGGTGGCTCAAGAGCGCCCCTTAATTGCAGGGGTGTTCTGGAATCGCCTGCGAGACGGGATAACATTGGGCTCAGATCCAACGGTCGAGTATGGTCTTGGCATTAAGCAGACCCAAGATCAGCCCTTAACCCTGGCACAAGTGCATACACCCTCCCCCTACAACACTTATATCAACCCAGGTCTACCGCCAACACCGATTGCCAGTCCTGGATTGGCAAGTCTGAAAGCGGTTTTAGAGCCTACCTCTACAACCTATCTTTACTTTGTCGCGCGCTACGATGGCACCCATGTGTTTAGCGAAACGTTGGCAGATCATGAACGTGCGCAAGCTGCTATTCGCGATCAGCAAGATGCGCAACGCGCCCCTTCAGGGCAAACTTAGGAATACGTACAGGAATTTGCCGAATGTGTCCGCCATCTTTGCTTGAACCGGATTTGATGCTTCAGGGCTCGATTCTAGAGTTAACTGCGCCCTTGATTGCTCAATACGGTCTAAAAGGTCTTGTCTTAGATGTAGACGATACCGTGATTTCAACCCGATCAGCAGTGGTGCCGCCAGAGGTCAAAACTTGGGTCGAAGAGGTTCAAAAAACCGTTCAACTCATCCTAGTCAGCAACAACCTCAGTAAAGCGCGGATTCGTCGCGTGGCGAGTGTCCTAGAGTTGCCCTATTTTTTTGGCGCACGTAAACCGTCTCGGCGCAAGGTGCGTCAGGCAGTTGCAGCCATGAATTTAGATCTACATGAAGTGGGGATGGTCGGCGATCGCCTATTCACAGACGTCCTCGTCGGCAATCGACTGGGGATGTTTACCATTCTGGTGGAACCAATGATGGCACAGTCCGACAAACGAGGCGGGGGTAGCCATGTACGTTCCTTCGAAGTGTGGTTATCGCGCAAGCTAGGCGCAACCCTGAAGCAACTTTAGTCAGCTCTCGCTTGCCCAGTGCTGGGGCCCAATTCTCGTGCCAAGAAAACAGACCACAACTGGTGCTACATATATGGATCCATTGGCCATGCATCCTGATATCTTACGCAAGCGTTAGACAAATCTAAAAAAATAATTATAAGTTGATAACTCTTAAACATTATTTGGCACACTAGAATTATTGAAATGGAGCCAGCTCAATAAAGGCTCTAAAGATAAAACCTGTAAATGTTTAGAAAGAGGTCAACCTTTGCAAAGCTTAAGGTTGGCCTCTTTTGATCGTATTGGGTTTGACTAACCCCTCAAACCGCATCAAACCTCAGATTTGCCACACGGTTCGCTCGTGCTGCATGCTAGAAATCGCGTCTTGTTAAGGAAGCGGCATGAGCCAAACCATCGTCATCAAAATTGGAACCTCCAGCCTCACGCAGCCAGAGACGGGGAATCTTGCCCTGGCCAC
>DATNQK010000030.1:0-2106 GCA_036704065.1 Stenomitos sp. | reverse complement strand
GCGTAGCTGTTATCCCAAGAGTTATGCTCCTCCAGTTGAGGTTTACGGTGTGACTGGCAAGGAAGGCTCTTATTACGTTGTCTACGCACCAGATAAAGGTGTCAAAGCAAGTCGAGGTACGGAAGGGCTGGTTCAAAGGTTAATATTTTCGGTTGAACGAACCTCAAATAGATGTAAATACCTGAATCCTCTTAATACAAGTGAACCCTTATCAAAATTCATTCCTAGCTCTGCTGCTAAAGCAATCTACAAGATGAGTTTTGAAGCCAAGATAAAGAAATATGGCTATCAGAAGTTCAAAGATTTATGGGAAGCAAGCAGTGAAAGTTATAACTCTAGTGGAGAGCTAGAAATGATAGTGCTTGATAAAGAAGAAGCAGAAGCACTGAGGGAACTGGGAATTAAGCCTCCAGAAGTAGGGGGTGGTGAGAAGAGAATACGTGCTCTTCAGCCTTAGCCCTGATAGGAACAGTGATATATCCATTAAGTAATCTGGCTCTATTTATGGTGCTTGATTCTTCAAGCTTTGACTGTGAAAGGTAATGTACTGGTGCCGCGCTCGACTGAAGAGTTTAATTGCCAAATTAACTTTTAATGAGGCTGGCAGAGGTTTAGAGGATAAATGTTCGCTTTTTCCGAGAGGGTGCCATAACGATAAAAAGCGCATTTGAGGTCGTCTATGGAGCGTCGTCAGTTTAATACCCTTGTTTGCATTTCTCTATTGTCTCTGGTTTTTCCCTCAGCGAAGCTGCCAGAGCATCGCTGTAACCATCGTGATTGCCCTGTCTGTGCGAATCGGGCAATAAAAGCTCCCTCTAAAGGATAGGAGGCTATATGGAATTGATTGAGATATTTAGCGTCTGGGCTGCGAGTACGTTTGGCCTGATGTGGATCAAGTCAGGTCAAAGACAGCTCTTGCGGTGTAACTGGATGACTGCAGGTGTAGCTGCTGCGTTAATTTTTCCCTTTTACACGGCTTTATTTTGGACATGGCGTGCGGTTGCAGGCTTTATCCCTGATGCCCTGAATCACCCATTTGTACCCTTAATTTTGAGAGATGTTTCGCCTAGAGTGTTGCTTGGATTTGGCTTGTCACTGCTGATGTTGCCTGCGAGCTGCTTTTTGAGCATCTACTCTTCCCATTATTGGCTTCCAGGGTTTCGGGTGAAAATTGGCCGCGTTTTTGACTGTGCATTACTCTTCGCAGGACTCCTGGTGTGTATTGGTTTCTTGGCAGGGATACTGCAGCTTTTTGGTGCGGCTCTGATGGCTGGCATCTTTGGCGTGGGAATGCGTCAGTCTGACTATCATTCTCGGCGCAACGATTACTACTAAGGGGGCGCTGTGACTCAACAAGTTCAAGAGCAGTCTGTTCAGCCCACCCTCATTGAGCGAATGATCAGCCCATTGGCAAAGCCGCAGCTTTTGGGTCTGCTGGGGGTCATCGTATTGGTGCTGATCCTCAAGGTGGTTCTCGATGGCCCTGGCGGAAAGCTCTCAGATGGGCGATTCGCACGGGGTCAAGAACTTCACAAAGGACGGCGCAAAGGACTGATGCAAATTGCCAAAGGGCTGCACAATGAAGCTGCCCTCACCATTGGCAGCGATCGCCGACTCGTCTTAACGGATGTGCAACGTTCGGTCGCAGTTGCGGGAAGTAGCGGTTCCGGTAAAACAGTGTCACTCATTGAGCCTGCCATCCATTCCGCCATTCAACAAGGATGGACATCCTTGGTCTATGACGTGAAGGGCACTTTAACTCGGAAGTTTGCGCCGCTTGCCGCTGCACTGGGCTATCAGGTGTACATCTTTGCCCCAGGATTCCCTTACTCTGACCGTCTGAATTTTCTCGATTTCATGCGGAGTTACCAAGACGGGGGCATGGCTCAAGAAATCGCAAAGGTCTTGAACCTGAACTTTGGTGATCCAACGGATCGTAAAGACCCCTTCTTTAGTCCACAGGGAGACTCGTTGCTCAAGTCCATCTTCATGATGGCGAAAGATGCCTTACATGCAGATATGCTTTCAGCGTGGGAAATTCTAGGCTTGCCTAACCTCGCTCAACGCTTGACGGCAGCTCGGCAAAGCCGCAGCGTGGATGCCTGG
>DATNQK010000029.1:0-15024 GCA_036704065.1 Stenomitos sp. | reverse complement strand
GTTTGGAGCGGCGATCGCTGCCTCTTGGGCGGCTGCCTATACTTGGGCGTTAGGGGAAGGGGCTTGTGTATATTTCGGTGACTTGATGGGCGGTAAAAACCCTGATCCGCAGCGAATTCGCCAAGCGATGCAGGAAGGATTTAAGAATGCGCAAGAGCGCCTTAAGGATTCAGTGACTAGCCGCACGCTTTAGAAATGCTGATTAAGCACGATAATTCGGTATTTTATTGTTATTTCGTGCAGATAAGCTTCAACTTTTGTATACTGTTCGGCTGTAGATATTTACACTTTTACTTACCTCTTGAGCAAAGTGCCTAGCTATATTTCAGGCTTTGTATACTCTCCAATGTTTTAACGCTAGTAGGTGATTGGAGCTATGATCGTCAGACCAAAAGTTAAGTATAAAAATATAAATTTACTTTAAATTTAGACATAATAGATTGTGCCACATACCTTATAGAAAGGTACTTCTTATGGTTAATGTTGTCCGAGGCGATGTTGCTAAGCCTGTTTCATCTAGAAGACTAGCTGAATACTTTGAGAGCAGGGTTGACATTGATGGCAGTTTGTACATAGGTTACCCAATCATAGGAACTTCTCAAGGAGGATATCAGATCGATGCTCTTTTAGTATCAAGAGAGCATGGCATAGTTATATTCAATATTGTGGAAGGTGTTGAAAACAACGTTAATCTTGAAGATTTACAAGACGAGAGTGTAACTAAAATCCAATCAAAGCTTCTTCAGCATAAATCTCTCACCAATAAAAGAAAATTAATGGTTGAAGTTGGTGTTATAACCTTTGCACCAGCTTGGAATCATTATCCTAATATATCGGATGAATATCCTGTTGCCTTTAATGAAGAAGATTTGGAAAATTTTTTAGGCTCTCAAAAGTGGAATTATAGCGAGTACTTTGAGAGCCTAAATTCAGTCATACAGGCAATTACTTCTATAAGAAAAAGAAAGCAACGTAGCTATATTCAGAGAGAAGATTCGAGGGGGGCAAAATTAAAAAGACTTGAAGACTCAATTGCAAATTTGGATAGAAATCAGAGTGCTGCTGTAATTGAGACCGTAGAAGGGGTTCAGAGAATTAGAGGACTTGCTGGTTCAGGAAAAACGATAGTATTAGCCTTAAAAGTTGCTTATCTACATGCAAAACATCCTGATTGGAACATAGCAGTCACTTTTAATACACGTTCACTTAAAGGTCAGTTCAGACAGTTGATTAATATGTTTACTATTGAACATACAAATGAAGAGCCTGATTGGGAAAAAATCAAAATCATTCATGCCTGGGGAAGCTCTTCTATGGATGGAATTTACTATGAAATATGTAAGAGACATAATATAGAGTATAAGGACCTTGACGCTGGCAAACAACTTGCTAGCTCTTATGGGCTAGAATTCGATGCCGTTTGCGAAGAAGCACTCAGAAAGATAAGGAATTTTGAGCAATATTATGATGCGATATTGGTCGATGAAGCGCAAGACTTTTCTAAATATTTTCTGACTCTTTGTTATGAGATTTTGAAGAAGCCAAAAAGATTAGTTTATGCTTATGATGAGCTACAAAGTCTCAATCGAAAAGTGATGGAGTCGCCAGAAGCAATTTTTGGGGAAGATGGGGATGGTAATCCTCGTGTTCAACTCCGCAATCTCCCTAGGGAACCAAAGCAAGATATCATTTTAGAAAAATGTTATAGGAACTCTCGTCCAATTTTGGCTTCTGCCCATGCTCTTGGGTTTGGGATATATAGAGAGCATGGATTAGTTCAAATGTTTGAATATTCTGATTTGTGGAGAGATATTGGCTATGAGGTAGAGGAAGGAAAATTGGAGGATGGAAAATTTGTAAAGCTTGCTAGAAATGCCAATTCAAGCCCAAGATTTCTTGAAGCTCACTCACCGATAGATGACCTTATTATATTCAAGTCTTTTGATAGTAATCAGGAACAGATTGAATGGCTAGTAAACCAAATTGAAGCTAACTTGCAAAATGACGAACTAAAACATGACGATATTATGGTTATTCATACAGATCCTCTTACAACGAGAAAAGCTGTAGGACAAGCCAGAGCTTTGCTTTTTGAAAAGGAAATCAACTCTAGCTTAGCTGGTGTGACCACTTCGCCTGACGATTTTTTTAGTGAAAACTCCATTGTTTTTACTAGTATCAATAGGGCTAAGGGTAATGAAGCCGCTATGATCTATGTGATTAATGCTCAATCATGTTTTTCTGGTAATGAGCTTGCTAGGAAAAGAAATATTTTATTTACGGCAATGACTCGAAGTAAGGCTTGGCTGAGAGTTATTGGATATGGGCAGGGAATGAAAAGATTAGAGGCTGAGTATGAAAAAGTAAAAAATGAAAATTTTGCACTTGGATTTATTTACCCTACGGAGGAAGAACGTAGGGAGATGAATCTTGTGAATAGAGATATGAGCCCTAAAGAACGTGAACGCATAGACAAGAAACAGAAAGATCTGAGAGAACTTATTGAAGCTCTTGACAAAGGTGAAATCTATAAAGAAGATCTATCTCCAGATATTTTGAACCGCTTAAGGGAAAAGCTTTTCGAAAAATGACGGATTACCTTAATATATATAATCAGATTAATAAAATTACTCAGAATCTAATAACTGTTGGCTTGTCAGTTAGGCAAAAATTTCCTTCTTGTAATTCTATTGGAAGAGATAGTTATGAAATTGCATACTCAGGTATGCAAGATCTCTCAGTAGTTCTTAGAAATGTTGAGTATGCAGAGGTATACCAGGAGTTAGATAATAGTGAAAATTATAATATAAAAATGATTGATGGAGCGCTAATTCAACTTTTATACACTTATGAAGATTCTATTTTAAAATCACATCGATTGGCTTTTTTTCCATCGCCGTTCCTTAATGAGTTTCAAAATGAACCTGAAATCTATGAAGAGGATGAGATATATGCAGACATAATAGCAAAAAATATATTGCCAGTACCTATCAGATTTGACTATGACCCACAAAATTATCAGGAAGTTGATCACCCAAGCTGCCATTTAACACTAGGTCAGTTTAAGAACTGTAGAATTCCGGTATGTTCTCCAATTACACCAAGTGCTTTTATCTCTTTTATTCTGCGTAGTTTCTACAATACTGCGTATAGAAAATTTGCAGATGAGATTCACGTTTATCCTAATTTATTTAATGAAACCTTATCTCCTAAGGAAAAGAAAATAATACATTTAGCTATTTACTAAATATCCAAGGTAGATAATTTCGTGCTTTAAATTACTGCGAGTTTTCCGCATCAAATAGTAACTATACGGCGACAATCATGGGCAGCGTTAATTCTGGTAAAGCTAATATCTTTTTAGTAATAGTTGGGTCTCCATTTAAAAAACGAATTGCAGCAGATGTGTCCCGTGCAATCTCACCACTCATTTAAATCTACCTGCCGACATTCTGCTGTAATGGTTTGCTCTAGCTCTTCCGCTTCCAAATCACTTAAAGTTCCTGCAAATTTTGCAAGAGGGTGGTTCTTGTGTGTTGCTTTAACTCTATGTAAAAAATCCAGCACTGTCTGTATTAGATCATCGGGAGCCTGTTCAAGTTCCTGAATCAACTGTTCACGGCTGGTCATGCGTTCAGGGTTCTCCAGAAAACTGAGATATCTGGCCCTAGTATACCTAAACAAAATATGCATTCTGAGCGTTGGAGGCCTACAGATAACCATTACAAAATGTCTATCTGAAGCTCTAGGTAATGTTGGTGTTAATGCGAAGCGGCTTTTAGCCCCATCTGTTTAGGAAAAACCGCTACATTGAAAATAGATGGGTATAGGCGATCGCCAAGGTGAAGCATCATTCACAGCACAACGCTTGTTAAAGAACCAGACCGACTCAAAGCGCGGCTGCGGGAGATTCCCCTCGAACCAGGCGTCTACTTCATGCGAGACGGCCAGGACAACATTTTGTACATCGGTAAATCCAAGCGGCTCCGCGCACGAGTACGCTCCTATTTCCGCAATCTGCAAGACCTAGCACCCCGCATCGAATTGATGGTGCGACAAGTCGTAGAAGTAGAAGTAATTGTCACCGATACCGAAGCCGAAGCCCTAGCCCTAGAAGCCAACTTAATTAAACAGCACCAGCCCCACTTCAACGTCTTACTCAAAGACGATAAGAAATACCCCTACGTCTGTATCACTTGGTCAGAAGACTACCCGCGCATCTTCATCACCCGCAAACGCCAGCTCGGCCAAAAAGCAGATCGCTACTATGGCCCCTACGTTGATACCTTCATGCTGCGCCAAACCTTGCGCATCGTGAAACGTGTCTTTCCGCTACGGCAGCGACCCAAACCGCTGTTCAAAGATCGTCCTTGCCTGAACTATGACATTGGCCGTTGTCCAGGTGTTTGCCAAAGCCTGATTTCCACAGAAGACTATCGCAAAACCATGACCAAAGTCGCGATGGTCTTCCAAGGCCGTGCCGAAGAATTGATCGGCACCTTAACCTCTCAAATGGAAGCCGCCGCAGAAGCGTTAAATTTTGAAGTTGCCGCTCGCCTGCGCGATCAGATCAATGGCCTAAAAACCCTGGGAACCGATCAAAAAGTTGCGCTCCCCGACGACACGATTTCCCGTGATGCGATCGCCCTTGCTGCCGACACCCAATACGCTTGTGTGCAGTTATTCCAAATCCGAGCGGGACGGTTAGTAGGACGGCTGGGATTTGTCGCAGATGCCCAATCCGGTTCAACAGGGCAGATCTTGCAACGCGTCTTAGAAGAACACTATGCCAGTGCCGACCCAGTGGAATTTCCCGCTGAGATCTTAGTTCAGGAAGACCTACCCCAAACCGATATGCTGGCCCAGTACCTGAGCGATCGCAAAGGTCGCAAGGTCGCTATTGTGCATCCCCAACGGCAGACCAAAGCCGACCTGATTGAAATGGTTGAGCGCAATGCTCAGTACGAATTAGCGCGTGTGCAGAAAACCCGCGATCGCAACTTGAGCGCAATGGAAGATTTAGCAGCGCTCCTAGATTTACCAGACGTGCCTCATCGCATAGAAGGGTACGATATTTCTCACATTCAAGGATCTGATGCCGTTGCATCACGGGTCGTTTTTATTGAAGGAATGCCCGCGAAGCAACACTACCGCCGCTATAAAATCCGTAATCCCAACGTGACCTCAGGCCACTCCGATGACTTTGCTAGCCTCGCAGAAGTGATTGGACGCCGCTTCCGCGATTATGCCCAAAACCCTGAAGCACAGCGTTCCGGCTCGCCGGATTGGCCCGATGTTGTAATGATTGATGGTGGTAAAGGGCAACTCTAGGCAGTGGTTGCGGTACTCTCCGAAATGGAGTTAATGGATGAGTTATGTGTGATTAGCTTGGCAAAGCAACGGGAGGAGATCTTTTTGCCTGGTGCCTCCTTTCCCCTCGAAACCGATGCAGAACAGCCTGGTGTCCAACTGCTGCGACGATTGCGAGATGAAGCCCATCGCTTTGCGGTCAGTTTTCACCGCCAACAGCGCACGGAACGAATGCGGCGATCGCGCCTAGATGAAATTCCAGGGTTAGGGCATCATCGCCAGAAGCAACTGTTAGGCGTATTCCGCTCGATTGATTACATCAGAGAAGCATCTCCAGAGCAATTGGCCAGTGTCCCTACTATTGGGCCACGCTTAGCTCAGCAAATCTATGATTATTTCCATCCCAATTAGATTGGGCTAAATCTGATTGCTTTTCTCCACTCATTGAACACTCAGAGAGATTTAACCACGATTAGCATTTTTTATGGCTTCCCATGCTTGAATCACTTTTTGTAAGTCTTGTGGCAACGCTTCTACGTTAATATCCGCATATTGCACCGTCGTCGAACCATTCCTCAGGGTAACAACGAAATAATCCGCTGCTCCGCGTGGGCCTGGATAGCGCAACCCGTTAAATTGTCCAAAATGCAACTGTTCCAACTGCTTCTTAAAAGCCTTGATCTCTGCTTTTGAGAGTTTGCTGGTAGTAACATTATCTCCTGATCCTGGTGGTCGCCCCTGAGATGTGCTGACCAGCCGTCCATCTTTATATAAAGAAATCTCTTGCGATAGTCCCGCAAACCCGCCTGTTTTGATTTCGCGGAAAATCACCTTTTTATCTAACTTTTCAGGCCGTTGGTCAGATGGAATCTGTTCCGCAGGCGGTGGTACCAGTTGACTTAAGCGACCCCCTGCCGGATCGTAACGGACGATTTGACCCGAAGCGTTGGTGCGATACACCCACTCCTGCCGCTGATGGGTTACTGTTACTTCCCATCCTTCCACTAAAACAGCCGTACACATTTGCCCCACTGGCCCTAGACCAAGACAGCCATCCGACCAAATTTTAGGGGTTGCTTTACGAATACTTAGTTGATCTATAGGTAGTTTGGCTTGCGTAGAAGCCGCGGTTAAGACCGCTTGCCTGACAGTTTCCGGCAACGTTGTATCCACGGTATTGGCTTGTGCTAAGACTTGCGAATGAGTTGACTGTGCCATTGCGCCACAAAAAGGAGCGATCGCCAATATGCTGATCAACACAACGCGAGACGAAAACCGTAATAGATTAGCCATGAACCTCAGGACTCTACCAAGATAAGAGATAACAACGATGACGTGTATCGGGCTTGAGAAGTTGCCCACATCGAACAACGATTCCTAGCCAAAACTCCTACTCAAGACGGTTGGAAACGCTCACGACCTATTCCTTCTGCCTATCCACTACTGCCTAAGCATTCCAGATGCCCTTCTTTAGAGTATTTCGAATAGCTACTCATTTGGAGGCATGTTTTGCATTTAAGGGAGTAATACCTAGAACAGTAGAAGTTCTCTAGTTTCGTAGACTTCATCACTCAGAACATTGAAAAAATTTGCTTCAAAGCGGGAATGAGATTGAGTCTCTGCTGAACCCGCCAGCAATCCCAACGTAGATAGAGAACTGAAGACAGCCTCTCAAAAATTCAATGCAACAAGACTCTTAGAGGGTTTAAGAACGTTCGAGATGTGTTGTGGAACTTGCCTTTAATCATGGTCTGAACCTGTGTGCGTGGTGCTCCATAAAACTGAGCAGCATTGGTTTGTAGCAGTTGAATATTGGGAGTTTCAATGCCAAGGCGATACCGAATCTCTACCTTGAGACTTAAGAGTAGTAGAAGTGAAATATCTCGACGGTTTGAGGAAAAGCTTGCTTCAGTCCTCTAGGCTGCTTATGAGAACTAAAGTTTATCAACAATTCTAGTCAGTTCCCTTAAGCAGTCTACAAAAGTAATGTGGGCAAAATATATGCAACTCCTAACTTCCTTAAATAGGAGGCCCAAAAGCGTTTAGCTTGGGCAACTCTCAACTTCAAGAACCAGCCTAGGATTGAGCATAGAAGAAATACTTACATGCCAAAATGGGTCTTCTTGCGATAGCAAATCCAAATCCTAAATTCATATCAGGGATTTAGATTTACTGTCACACTTCCCCTATAAATGGTTATTAAGATTGTAGTTTAAACAACATCTATTGGATGAGGAGCAGTGTATAAATTATCATGATGGTTGACATGTTACAAAGCTTAAACTTTTGACGGAAGTACAAAAAATCCCTTCTTGAAAAGGCTGTATTGCTTGAAGAATATACATGTCAGTGCTTCGTACTCAAGTCGCTACAATTGACCTAAAAGTAAGGATTTCTGGATTTTTTTGATTTTGTTACTAGGTTTTAACTGTAAAACCTCTTTGTTGATGTGCAAAATTTTTCTGCTCGATGAGTGCAGATGCATCTCAGGATAAGCTTAGAGGCCAAAAAACAATATTTTGAATCTGTAGATGGGGTTTAACTGCTCATGGTGAAAATTAAACGATATCTAAGGTCTATATTCTGAGCTTAAAGATTGTATTTAGGTGAGGGTTCCTGATGAAATTGCTTTTGGCAAGTACCTCTGGTGGCCATTTTGCTACCATGAGGAGTCTTAAATCGTTTTGGTCTTTGCACCGTAAAGTTTGGGTTTGCGATCGCAAAGCCGATACAGAAATTCTGGATCGGTCAGAGCATGTTTATTGGTTCCCCTATCAAGGGCCTCGTGACCTACAGATGTTGCTCTATAACTTGCCGCAGACGTTTAAAGTGCTATGGCAAGAGCAACCAGATGTAGTCATTTCTACAGGCGCAAGTATTGCTATCAACTTCTGCATCGCAGCAAAGATCTTAGGAATTCGCTATGTCTATATTGAGAGTATTTCGCGATCGCAGAGTTTAAGCCTTACAGGACATTTAGTCTATTGGCTCAGCGATGAGTTTTATGTTCAATGGCCTCAGCTTTGCACAAAGTATCGCAAAGCAAGGTTTGAGGGATATGCAGCATGATTTTAGTCACCTTGGGAACCATCTCCTATCCATTTGATCGAGTGATCGAGTGGGTTGATGTACTCATGCGAGAGGAGTTAATCCGTTCCCCTATCTTTGTGCAGTATGGAGTGAGTAATGTCGATCAACTTCAGGGCAATACAAAGCTTATCCTTCAACCGTTTGTTGATGCGAGTCAGTTCCTTGAGCTCATCGAGCAGGCAGATTTAGTGATTTCCCATGCAGGACAAGGTACAACACGACTACTCGCCTCAAGGGGGGCCAGGTTTCTCCTTATCCCACGCTTAAAGAAATATGGCGAGCATGTTGATGATCATCAGTACCTATTTTGTCAAACGGTCCAGACACTGGGTATTGAATACTGTCTGACACTTCAAGACTTAAAGCAAGCTCTTCAAGTGCCGCCATTACAGCCTCCGAAAAATTTATTTGAAGGTCCAAAGTTAGCAGACTATCTTCAAAAAGCTTATCCCTGAGCTAAAGGAGCATTGAGGAAGCACGTAATACACGCAGTATTTTAGGAAAACCGCTTAGGTTAACTATGAAAGAGACTATCGCTATACTCAGGCGACACTGGAAGGCACTCTCTCTTCTGAATGTCGTGATTGCTAGCATGGCTGTCGCTAGTGCCATTTTGTCGCCAAGAGTTTGGGAAGCAGATGCTCAATTGGTGCTGCCCGATTCAACCAATGGATTGAATGCAAGTTTAGGAACCCTCGGGAACATAGAGCAAAAAGAAACTCAATTTACTAACGAGCTAAGCCCGATCAAGGTTCAAGCCTCTATCATTATGAGTCAAATCATAATGCAAAGAACTTTGAATGCCGATCCTCAAAAGTCTTTGTTTCCGAGATTAGACTCTTTTAGGAAGTTGTTTAAAGTTAAGCCAGAAGAACAATCCACCATTATTCAAATTAGTGTTAAAGGCTCCAGTGAAGCAGTAGCTAAGCAAAGAGCCGAAAATTTACTATCTTTTTACCAACTGCGTTTGAATGAATTACGAATTGGTGCAGATACGAATCGTCAGAGGTTTGTCTCAAAGCAGTTAGAGAATGCCCAAATGGGTCTTCTGCAAGCGCGTCTTAATCTTGCCAAGTTCCAAAAGCAAACTGGCTTAGTGAATAGCGAAGAACAGACTAAGTCACTTGTTTTGACCATTGACTCTCTAACCAATTCTCATGCGATCGCATTGGCGCAATATAATGCCTCTGCGTCAGAAGTAAACTCGCTGGTTCAACGCATAGGACTAAGTCCAAACCAGGCTTTCAGTACATTAAAACTGAGTGAGAACAAGGAATTTCAAGAGATTCGGCAAAAACTTTCGACAGTCGAAACAGACTTGGCTTTTCAGAGAGGAACGCATACCGAGAATTCTCCTGAGGTCGTGTCGTTGTTAGCTCAACGCGACGAATTAAATCAAGCTCTACAACGAACCTTTAAAGCTGTTGCCCCAGAAGCGCCAACAACAGCACAAACATTTGGTGGTAATCCTTCCTCTGGAAATAATGTTAACCAAGCAGCGATTGTTGTGCAATTACTAGAGACAGAGAGTAAGGCAAAGGGGGCAAAACGACAAGTTGACCAACTTCAGCAATATATTGATAACTTAAAAAATCGGTTAAGCAATTTTTCAACGTTACAAGCTCGTCTCAATGAGCTACAAGAGAAACAAGATATTGCTGAAGGTATATATAAGGGAGTTGTAGCTCAAATACAACAGGATAAAATTAGTGCGTTTAATTATTATCCAAATGTACAAGTTTTAGATTTACCAACGGTTGATTCAAAACCGATTAGCCCTAAGCTTTCATTTATTGTACTTGGAGCCTTGCTGGCCTCAATCTTTTTAAGCTTGGCTTTAGCGATTCATTTAGAATCTCGTGATCCTCGCTTAAAGCCAAAAGATGTTCAAGATATCGAGTATCCGGTACTCGCGAAAATGCCCCAGATGGAGCTTTTATCTCCAGAGCTCGGGCTAGACGTAGATACAGAAGCAGAATTCCAACGCCTCGCTTCGGCGATTAGTTTAATGCCGTTTGAAAATCGGCGCTTGATGGTCACAAGTTCTATCGCAGCAGAAGGAAAGACCAGTATTGTTTTAGGACTTGCTCTCGCTTTGACCGACTTAGGATTTCATGTGCTTCTGGTTGATGGAGACTACCGCAGAGCTTCTCTCAGTCAGCGCTTAGGCATCCATACTCATGATTATAAGGGACCTATTCCAGTGCGGCGCAGGCTAGATTTATTGCCCACGAATGCAACTGAAACAAGTGCCAAGATCATGGAACATGTGGCACAAGGCAGTTTTGAAGAAGCCTTAACAGCTTATGAACAATCAGGTCGATACGATTACATTTTGGTGGACAGCGCACCGCTAGGTCTAAATAGTGAGGCTTCATTGATGGCGGCAGCGGTACGCCAAGTTCTTTTCGTGGTCAGGATGGGCGTTAGCCATCGCGACCAAATGCAATCTACCTTTGAACAGCTAAAACGTTGTAATGCTCAAGTTTTAGGATTAGTTCTCAATGGGTTAGATACACGAAGTGAAGCTTATCCGTATAAAGCCGAGAAGGTAAAAATATCTTGATGAATATCAATCAAACTTTGGTTGACACACTACAAGACGAGACGAATGAACCCATTTTGTTTAAGGGAGTGTGGCTGTGTTGGGAGCAACTCAGTCAGGCAGAAAAATTTATTTCATCATTCATTATATTAACTCCAGCGTGGTGGTTTTTTGGATGGACTTATAGTTGGTTCTTTATTGTGGGATCAATTCTTCTAATTCATCAAATAAAAAAGAAGGATTTGATTTTAAAAAGACCGAGCTGGCTAGTTATCTCAGGATTGCTTTTTCATTGCTACCGTCATTCAGTCCTGCTATTGAATAGTTCGGAAGTTGGTTTGAGTGTTTGGGTTGATATTCTTGTAGGTATTTGTTTTTATTTTATTATTTGGTATATCGAAAATAACAACATTCGTATTCGAGTTAAGGTTTTAGCGTGGGCTATATCAGTACTCGCTTTAGAAATCATTTCTTTTTGGATAGTTGCACAATTGATTTTTAAGGCTCCTCACTTTATTCCTCCCAGAACTTTGGTTTCTCAATTTCTTGATAGATCTGAACGATATATTCAAGGCAGTGGGGCATCAAATTACTTATTGCCATACTGGCCAGAAGATAAATTACCTGGAGGGTTTGCGAGATTTGCTTTTTTTTATCCTGTTCCAGAAGATTTTGGCTTAATTTCTGGTGCTATAAGTGCCTTTTCCTTAGAACTAAAGAATCATTACTGGAGAATAGTATTATTTTGTTCGGGAATTTTTCTTTTATTTGTAAGTGGAACTCGCATGGCTTGGATTAGCTTTTTGCTAATTTTAGTCATTCGATGTCTTATTGTTTTAAGTAAAAATTGGGGAATCATTGTTCTTTATGCATTGATTGGATTTTTCTGTTTTGTAATGCTTTCAGTGCCGCAGGTTACTGATATTACTTATGAATCTTTTAGTAATACAACTCAGTCTGGTAGTAATTTGAGAAAAGACTCCTCAGAAGTTAGGGGACTAATTTATAGACGTACTTGGGAGGAAATAACGACTGATCCAGAAATTGAAAAATTAATTTTTGGACGTGGAGCTTTTGGCCCAGGCGTAGTACCTGGATTTGAGCCTGCAAAAATTGGATCACATAGTTTCATTTTGGGAACGCTTATCTATCGGCAAGGTTTGTTAGGCACTTCTATTTTCGTGATGTATTGGACGCTTATGTCCAGAAAGCTGTTTTTCAGTAAAGATAAATATCCATTGTCTTCACCGCTTATTTTTCTGTTTATTAGTTTCACGTTTCCAACGATGGAATTTACATTGGGGCATAATCTTATTCTCTTATTTGCCCTATTGCCGACTCATCAGTTTCTGGAAGTTCCTGTAAGGCGTGGGAGGCAGCGTTCTTATGTGCTCGCGTAAGTTGCTCGTTGTTCCCGGTGCTTGTAATGCTCTCGGTGGAACCTTGGTTACTCTATCGCTGTTGATAGAAGGTTTTATAGAGCAGGGCAAAGTAGATGCGATCCAGGTTTTGGTGAGTGCTGATTCCGTAATGCAACACTACCTAACCTTGGCAGGATATGCGTCCGTTCTGGAAATTATTCCTAACCGTGGTACTAGCCATTTTTTATCCAATGCTCTGAAATGGATTGCTCAAGCTCCCGTTGAGTGGCCCTTACTGCTTGATAATTGTGTTGAGCGATCGCTACTGCTGGATTTAATTGCAGCTGCTCCCCAGTTGCGATTGAGTGGGCGACCTGTCTACCATTTTTGCCATGATCTGGCTCTGTCCTACAATGCACTGGGTTGCTGGAGCCGTAAGTTAGCATTTGGATTACTCAAGCCCAAGGCCATTTGCAATTCTCATTTTACAAAGCGCCATATCCAATCCTTAATTGCCGATGTCGCAGGTGTCTTGTATCAACCCGTTGACTTAGAAAAGTTCACACCAACGCTTCGCGTTCAGCCTCCAACTCCGCCTGCTGTATTGGCTCCTATCCTGGCTTCTGGTGCGCGAATAATGCTAACGCCTTCACGCATCAATTTGGCTGGCATTGTGAACGACAAAAACCTGAGGGGGCTTATTCCTGTCCTCGTAGAATTAAAACAAAAAGGTGCCTTCTATCATGGCGTCATCATTGGCGAGGATCGTTCTCCTGATCAAACGAACTCTAAGGTGTTGATGGAAGAAGCTGCACGTTTTAACGTCGAAGATTGCTTCACAATTTTACCGCCAACCTTTGACATAGAGCAGTTTTACGCGTTTACCGATGTTGTTGTGACATTGGCACCGAGAGAACCCTTTGGCAGAGTCGTCGTCGAGGCGATCGCCTGTGGTGTGCCAGTGATTGGCAGTAATACAGGCGGCATTGGGGAAGTATTAGGCCAAGTTGCGCCGCAGTGGCAAATTGACCCAGACTCACCTGCAATAGTTGCCCAAACCATCTTGCGTGTAGCAGAAGATCCACATACTTCAGCGACGTTGCAAACAGCTCGTCACTGGGTCGAAGACCATTGCAGTACAGCCCGTTATGCCCAACAGATCATGGAACTGACCGGAATCGCAAACCATCCAGAAAACCATGTACCCCTCCTATCTAGCCTCTCTAGCTAATTTGAAGGAATCCCAGCGCAATATTTTGATCGTCTCTCGCGTATTCCTCCCCGATCCAGGGGGTATTCAGGAATATGTCTACAATCGCTGCTTACAAGATCGCGATCAGGTCATTGTACTATCGGCTGCCTGTCCGGAATCAGCATCGTTCGATCAAATTCAACCTTTTCCTATTCATCGTTGGTCTGGCGGTTGGGTAGGCCATATTAAAGGGGTTGGTGGCTTCCTTAAACAAATGCTTTACATGTTTTGGGAAGTTTTTTGGGGCATTGCTTTGTTCTTTCGGTATCGTTATCGTGCCATTGAGTGGGCTCACGGTTATGACTTCCCAGCAATTTTGGTGCTGAGCTACCTTCTGCCTATCCGGTTCAGCCTTTATTTGCATGGCGATGATGTGCTTTGTCCTCTAAAAAACAAAGTATTTGCCATGCTATTTGAGTGGACACTTCGTCGTGCTGCGGCGATCGCCTGTAATAGTACCTTTACCTGCGAGGTTCTTAAATCTCATTTTCGGTTTGATACCCCTATTCATATTATTTACCCAACCGTAAGGCCTGAAAAGTTTGGCAATGCTGCCGATTCCAACAGGGGCCAGGCATTTCGCGCTCAAGTTCGTAACAAGTTTGGTATTTCCGAATCTAGCATCGTAATCCTTTCTGTAGGACGCTTAGTGCGTCGTAAGGGGTTTGATCGGATTCTTGATCAAATGCCTCGCCTACTCGCAGCAGGGATAGATGTTTACTACATCATTTGCGGGACAGGCCCTCTAGAATCTGAACTCCGTACACAAGCCCACCGTTTAGACGTCGATGCAAGAACCATCTTTGCAGGATACGTTCCAGATGATGAACTAGCCTGCTTTTATTGGGCGTGCGATATTTTTGCCCTTGCTACCTTCTTTGAACCCAAAGCGAGAAGCATTGAGGGTTTTGGGATTGTTTATTTAGAAGCAGGTTTGTTTAGTAAACCTGTGGTCGCTTCGCGTAGCGGTGGAGTTGAGGATGCCGTTAAGGACGCAGAAACAGGCATTCTAGTCGATCCAAATGCGACCGACGCAATCTTTGATGCCCTATTCCAATTAGCCAATGATCCACAACTTCGGCACGAATTAGGGCGTAACGGATGCTTGCACGCTCGATCTCAACCTTCCTTCCAAGTGCTCTATCAAAATTCTCCTGCCAGTTTTTCAGCTTCTTCCCATGGAATCATAGGCCCATGAAACTTAGCTATCTGACAAACTACGATGCTCAAAATGTGAGGAGTTGGTCTGGAACTCCTTACCATATGTCGCAGGCACTGAGTGAAGCGTTCAGTGGGCTTGAATATATCGGTCCTTTAAGTGTGCGCCGATGGACTAAAGGGGTGTTTAGAAGTAAGCAGTTGCTCTATCGATTACTACAGTCGAAGCGCTACAACCAGGATTCAGACATCGGCATTCTCAAAGATTACGGTCGCCAAGCCTCGCGCCAACTCAAAGCATCTTCCTC
>DATNQK010000028.1:0-2418 GCA_036704065.1 Stenomitos sp. | reverse complement strand
GCAGTTGCACGCGATCGCCTTGACTATCCGTACTGTACTGAGCAGAGATACCTCGCGTTCCTCTAGGCACTTCTTCAATCCGAATTTTGCCGTCTCCAAAATCACCTGCCCCAATAAATTCACCGTTAGGGGTAGCAAAGTCGATAAAGCTAAGATCGAAAAGATGCAACTGCTGCCAAAAATACTGACCCGTCGCACGAAAATCTTGTAAATTCAAGCGTCCTAAAGCAGAAGCACGGGCATTTAATTGATTGATCTGTGGGGGAACCGCAAGAAAACTATCTAAGCGATCGCGAATGCGAGCATGGGTTTGTGCCTCTATCGTTTGCAGCAATTGCTCAGCTGTCTGCTGACTATGGCGTAAGGATAAATAACCCACTAATGCCGTTACACCAACGGTTGGCATCACAAACGGCAGCGTAAGCAGCAGCTTTAGCGGAAGTAGCCGCCCCCGACGATTGAGCATAACCCATGCACGAAGCTGGCCCTTTAAGTACATGTATTTATACAAAACATTTCTCAAAATTGGAGGCTGCGATTCCTTAGGTAATTTCATGGAAGCGTTAGAATATCTTAAGAATAGTCCAACCTGAAACAAATCTTTGCCCTTGTTTTCATTGTCAATATCTATACAGCTGTAGGAAAAACAATGCTCGATGCAAAGCTGCAAGATACAGATTTCCTTCTCAATGAAATTGAGCGACTTCATCAAGAAATGGAAGGGTTAAAGACCGAACTTGAAACCATTCGCACTGAGAACGATAGTTTACACCGAACCCTAGCAGCCACAGCAGATCAAGACACTGTTTTAGAGAATCAGATTAAGGAAGCCAAACAGCAGCTTCAAACCGAAATTGGAGAACACCAGCGCACCCAAGCCACCCTGCAAAATTTCGTCAACGTCATTTCTAAACAAAAAGACGATTTAGAAATCATTTTGCAAACCCTAGTAGAGCATGGCGATGTCCTCGATCTACAGTGGCAGCAAAAGGTTTCTCAATCTACCCAGATGGCAAACCTAGACAGTCTCACTCAAATTGCCAATCGACGACGATTTGATGAATATCTAGAAAGCCAATGGCACATTCTTCGAGCCGCTCAGGCGACCATTTCGGTACTCTTGTGCGATGTCGATTTTTTTAAGCAATACAATGACACCTACGGTCACTTAGCGGGTGATGAGTGCTTAAAAAAAATTGTTGAAGGATTAAATTCGGCTTTGTTGCGAGAACATGATTTACTTGCTCGCTACGGTGGCGAAGAATTTGCGGTCATTTTTCCCTATACCAATAACCTGCAAGCACTGACCGTTGCCCAACGCATGCAAGACGCGATCGCCAAGCTCGCACTGCCCCATGCAGCATCACCCATTCACCCTTGTATCACCGTTAGCATGGGAATCGCCTGCGTTGTTCCCACCCCTGAGCGGACAATCACCCAACTGCTTGACACAGCTGATCGGCAAATGTACTTGGCTAAACAGGGAGGCAGGAATCGCATCATCCATACCTTCTTGAAGTAATTGGAAGGCAAACCCTATGACGCGACTGACCTTAGGCGCGTTTCCGAAACAGGATCTAGCAAGCCAAAAAGACCTAACTCTCCTGCTAACATCTACCCATGGGATAACACAACCCGAACACTGGAAAAATTATGGACGATCTGCCGATTTTCTGGGAGATTATTGTGCAGCATTTTTTAGAGAGCAAGGAAGTCGCCTGAAAATCATCCATCCACCCTCTACCATCAAGGCAATGGTCAGCTACATTGCCAATGAACTGATTGAGAATGCTGCCAAATATAGCGATGAAAGCAGCGACATGCCCATCGCGATTACACTCCGTCTTTATCAACACAAACTGATCCTTGAAATAGTCAATTATGCCAACGCAACCGTCGCTAAAAAGTATCATGAATTTGTACAAGGCATCCTCAAGCTCAAGGTTCTCGACGCTTATACGCAGCAGCTCGAAAAAATAGCTTCTGGGCAGGCATCCGGTGGCATAGGCTTACTTACCCTTATGAACGACTACAATGCAAGCTGTGGCTGGACATTTGAATCCCAAAGCCATCTCCCCACACTATGGCGCATCGAAGTAGTGACACATGTAGTGTTTTAAGACAAGCAAACGGTGGAGCAAGAGAGTGACAGTCAACCTTCAAACAGATGAGTACAAGGTATGGTATGAACCGGAGTTAGCGGTCGTCAAGCTGCATGGCTATTTGCGATTACCTTCTTTACAAGCCTATCAGCCCCTTTTGAACTTACTGTTCGATGCTTTGGCCCAATCACCACAACTCACCCTTGACTTGCGGGAACTAGAATTTCTAAATAGTTCTGGAATTAGTATGCTTTCGATGTTTATTGTTACCGTACGGAACCAACACGAAACGCAGTTATTACTTCAAGGGTCTAAT
>DATNQK010000027.1:0-11355 GCA_036704065.1 Stenomitos sp. | reverse complement strand
ACAGATGTTGTTGGACAATGGATTTTAGTCGGCGACTGTGTGGTTTGGTCTTGGCAAGTCAATGACGACAGCGACGCAAGTGATATTCCACCCCAATCAGAACTGCCGATGATTCGTGCATTGCAGTATCCGGCTCCCGCTGCGCAAGCAGCCTAGTAGAACTGCCAAGCCGCAACCAACGGTGAGGGCAAGACAGATGTGTATCAATAACGGTTGTTTTGAACCCCAAAAAAATAGACTGAAGCATCTGCTTCAGCCTAAAAACTTCGGAAAACTGCGGATGAGCGATCTGGACTTCAGGCGCTCATTCGCGTTTTAGAATACTTGTTCAACCTCAGCAATTTCGGGAATGGTTTCCTTGAGCTTGCGTTCGATACCCATCCGCAGGGTCATGGCCGAACTAGGGCAAGATCCACATGCACCTTGCAGACGCAATCGCACTACGGGCCCTTCAACTTCAACGAGCTCAACATTGCCCCCGTCTGCCATCAAGTAAGGACGCAGCTCATCTAAAACAGTCTCAACATTCTCAGACGTCAATTCTAGCGTTGCAGACATAAATCACCCTATGCAATGGATCTTCAACTCTAAATGTTCACTATTGTAGTGAGCCAGAATCTCACTTGACTGAACAATAGCCTAGCTAACCATTGGTTTATTAAATACAGACAAATAAACAACCCAGTGCAGAAGGATGCCAAACTGACAACACTCTACTCTGGGCAGTTGAAGTGCTGACAAGTTGTCAACACTTCCCACCGGATTGTCGTCCATTGCTCTTGAACCGTAGCGCAATGCTATCGAGCAACAGTTAACTCTTCTTCCATGCGCAGACTGGGGAAGAGAAAATGATTTTCTTCCACATATTGGGCTCCGAACAAGCCTTTCTCTGCCCAGAAGTACCGATCCGTGGTATGCTCATTGCGTTTCACGAGGAGAAGCGCAGGTGGCGTAATCCCTTTCAGTTGAATGAACTTACGGGCAGCCGTCACGGGCTTATCTTCACCACTCTCAATGCTGTACTGAGGAACACATTCTAGAATCCGTCGTCCTTCCTGACGACGACGGCTTTTGCGCTTCCGTCTTCTTGCCAAGCCCCGTACCTCCTTTTGTGGCAATCAAGTGTAGTGATCGTTACAAAAATCGACAAGATCATATCTTTTATAGTTCAGAATTTCAACTTTTATTAATCTTTTGATACAGTCTTGTACCTTTGGCTACCGTTTTATTGGTTTTCAGGCATTATTGGCGTAAAGTTATATAAAGTTTTTTAAGGATTTCTTGAAAAACGTTGAACATGTTTGCTGCTTGACGGGGCTGTTTAGAGGCTCTTTCATCCAAAAACAGCCCATCAAAACACTACGGCTCGATGGGCTGCAAGAGAGGTTGTAGTGGCTGGGATCGCTGAGGTGCTACTCGCCTTCAACGCGATCGCGGTATTCACTGGCCGACATCATTTCCGATAAGTCAGGCTCGCCTGTGAGTTTGACCTTCAGTAACCATCCATTGCCATAGGGATCTTCGCCGAGCTGTTCGGGTGCGTCGGCGATCGCGGTGTTGGCCTCAACCACGGTGCCGCTGACGGGGGCATAGAGGTCTTCAACGGCTTTGACCGACTCCACTGAGCCAAAGGTGTCCCCTACGTTTAAGGCCGCGCCAGCCTCTGGTAATTCTACAAACACGATATCGCCCATCTGATCCACGGCAAAGGCTGTGATGCCAATTGTGGCAACATCTCCGTCTATCCGCACGTACTCATGGGAGTCGAGATAGCGTAACTCTTCAGGGTATTCAAAGCTCATGCACGAGTAGCCTCAATTTCATATCGATTGTACTGAGATTGTACCGATTGCAGTCGTCCTAAATTAACTGTATGGATTGATCCCTAAGAAAGAATCCTTGTTTTGTTGCGTCGAGACGGTCTAAAAATGCAGTTCTCAAGCAGACTACCTGACAAAGGATTGTCAAATCATTGATTGTTCATGAGAGCCACAAGTACTTACGCTATGCAGTTGAGAATTTCGATTTTTAACCCGCTCACAAGTGAATTATTTGAGAAGTTAAAGATATGGTTTATATAATTAAAATGATGAGAAAATATTAATATTTGATTAGGAAAACCAGGTGATAAATATTCTAGATCGGGCAGATGTTTGTAGATTGTTAGACAGCAGGATCTGAACCTGATTACAAGGTTATGATGAGTTTTGTCTGGAACAAAAGTTTTGCAGATTGGGGAAATCAGCAGCACCACTAACCTAGAATCCCCAACCTGATGGTTTTACGTTAAGTCGTTTTAGGGCGACGGTAGAAGGGCCGCTTAACAACTGTGGCGGGACAAGCTTTCCCTCGAATCATCACGTTAAGCGGTTGGCCAATTTGAGCAAAGCTGGGGGGTACATAGGCAAGGGCGATCGCCTTTTCTAAGGTGGGGCTAAAGGTGCCACTTGTAACCTTACCAATGGCCTGATCCTCAGCCCAAATTTCATAATCATGGCGTGCAATGTTGCGACCCTGCATTTCGATGCCAACCAAGCACTGCGATAGTCCGTTTTCCTTCTGAGCAAGCAGAGCCTCGCGGCCTATAAAGTCAGGTTTGTCTAAGTGAACGACCCAGCTTAAGCCGCCTTCTAGCGGCGTAAGCGTTTCGTCAATATCTTGCCCATAGAGCGCCATTGCCGCTTCTAGACGCAGTGTATCCCGAGCGCCTAAGCCACAGGGCACCACCCCTAAGCCTAAAAGATGGTTCCAAAGGGCCTCACTGGCAGCAGCAGGCACCATAATCTCAAAGCCGTCTTCTCCGGTGTAGCCCGTCCGTGCCACCCATGCAGGTTGATCCAGTAGCGTAATGGATTGATGTCCATAGTTGGGAATTGTCGATAGGTCGGCGGTGGTTAAAGATTGCAGTGTGGCGATCGCCTTTGGCCCTTGTACCGCAATTAAGCCATTCTCGTCAGATTGATTGGTTAGCGTTACGTCATAGGCAGTGAGCCCTGCGGTTAACCAAGCCAAATCTTTAGCAGTTGTGGCTGCATTGACAATCAAGAACGCCTGCTCAAGACCAGACCCATCCTGGCCTTGATGGTAAATAATCAAGTCGTCAATAATGCCGCCCTGCTCGTTCAGCAGCACCGTATATTTGGCCTGACCGGGCTGCAACAGGGTTAAGTTAGAAGGCACCAACCGTTGAAGCGCTTGAAAAACTTGGGTTCCCTGAAGCTGAAATTTGCCCATATGGGAAATATCGAACATGCCTACCCCCTCGCGCACTGCGTGATGTTCGGCAGTAATGCCCTGATACTGAATGGGCATTGTCCAGCCGCCGAACTCTACCATTCGTGCTTTGAGCGCGAGATGGCAGTTGAGCAGTGGCGTTTGTTTCGATAACTGTGCTTGACCCAAGGCAACCAATCCTCCTGAGATGGCAAATCGCTACTAGAGGTTTAGCACATTCATTGCGCATTCAGTGTTCGTTCAAATGCGCACTGGCTTCGTAGGAACCACAGTTTTGGCATGGGCCGGAGGGGTTAACGGCACATCGCAAAAATGGAGAATGCGCGTTGAAGCGGCAACTGGTATCGCCTAAATACTGTTCAGGAACCAGCCATGTTAAAGAACTCCACTGATTACTCCAAGGGGAGTTTAAATCTGCAAAAGCAACTGAGTTGCCAGAGCGATTGTGGTGACGGCTTCTGTAGGTGTTTCTGTAGCTGTAAAGATGGGGATGCCTTGCCAACGAATGGATTCCCCAAATGGATAGCACCATGGGTACAAATCCAAGGATGACAATTACGCTAATGGCAAACACGTCCAATATCATGTGCGCCTCGCTGTTGTTGCCGATAGGGTTCTATTCTTTGTTGCACTTCCTCATTCCACTGTAACAATTTTGGTAACTGCCCTCTAATGTAGGGAGTTTTTGGGTAAGTTAGACTCGCCGGTGTGTAACTGCAAGGCTTAAAAAAATTCGCAATTGTTGCGGTGTAAGAAGCGCTTTATGTTTCAAGACGCACGAGATTATCAAATTTGTTTTCTGAGTTTATTTTTATTACTTGGTTTTTGCCTTAAGGACTGGACGTTACAACTGGAGACGGTTGGGACGGCTGCAGTGGTTTGTCTAGCAACTCAGGCGATCGCCAGTATTCTGATCGCCAAATCCAGCGAATCAAACCTCGCGAGCAAAGATTGGCTTCCCTCATTGCGCAGTGCGCTGATTACCAGCTTGAGCCTGAGCTTGCTCTTAAGAACCGATCACTGGTTAACGATGGCCTTTGCTGCAATGGTGGCGATCGCAAGCAAATTTGTGTTTCGCATCAATGGCAAACATGTTTTCAATCCAGCCAATGCAGGAATAGTGGCTGCAATGATTTTTACCCAAGATGCTTGGGTTTCACCGGGCCAATGGGGCGAAGCAGGCTGGCTAGCCTTGATTTTTATAGGCGCGGGTGGAATTGTGCTGGGTCGGGTTGGCCGCTGGGATACTTCAGTGGTTTTTCTCGCAGTTTATAGCGCACTGATGCTAGGGCGAGATAGCTGGTTGGGGTGGAGTTGGGATGTGTGGATGCATCATCTATCAAGCGGATCGCTGCTGTTATTTGCGCTGTTTATGATTACCGATCCACGTTCAATTCCTGATGCGCGGTGGAGTCGTATGGGTTGGGCAATTGGTGTTGCAAGTTTAACCTTTATCTTGCAAACGGGTTTTGCAGTGCCTGAGGCTATGTTTTGGAGCTTGTTTTGTCTTTCACCTCTCACCCCCTTGCTGGATCGTTGGCAGTCATCGCCTCGCTTTCAGTGGCAGTTTCCGCAGCCGATGTAAGGCAGACTTAACGTGGGCTGTTGTGGTTAGTCTGCTGCTTATAGTTCAAGGCTAGTATTAATGCTTGAATCTCACTCTATACAGATTCAACCTTTTTTCTCTATCTATTAAGAAACGCAAAAAACAGATGCTTCCTGGAACAATTCCATTTACGGTTGTGCATGTGAAGCAAATAAGAGAAATCTAGACTGTTTTATGACAAATTCAACATCAGACTTAAGTAGTAAAAAGATTGCTGCTGGAATTTGTGGCATTTTACTGGGTGCGTTTGGCGTACATAAGTTTATTTTAGGCTATACCCAAGAAGGCCTCATTATGCTTCTGGTTTGCTTGCTTGGAGGCATTGTTACATGTGGTCTTTCTTCTTTTGTAATGGGTGTAATTGGTTTAGTAGAAGGCATTGTTTATCTCACCAAAACAGACAGTGAATTTGAGTCTATTTATGTGATGAATAAAAAGGGGTGGTTTTAGGACGGCACTAAAAAACTGGGAGAGGCGATTTAAATTTAAGGATTATGAATAAGTTGAAGTCTTCTGCCAAGCAGCGAATTCTACTAATCGGAATTACGCTGATTTGCTTGGGTGGTTTTAGCGTGGTTGAGTCTCTTGATATAACTTTTATTGTTAAGCTGTATGGACTTTTGTTGACGTGTCAGGTAGGTTTCTTGTTATTTTTTCTTAGCCGAATTCATTTTAAACCTTATCCAAATTCTAGACCATAGCTAGATGACGGAGTTCTTTGGGGCTTTGTTGCCCATCGCACATTAAGTTGAATTAAGTTGATTTTTTGACCCTTTAGAGCAGCGTGTTGGCATATGAATGATCGAAATAGTTCAGATATTAACCAAATTCTTAAGTCGGGCTATACCGTTGATATGAACGGGTGGATTAGCCGAGGATGGGAAATTTGCCAGAGTAACTTAGGCTTGTTTATTGGTTTTTTTCTTACTACTATCGGGATTGGTTTGGTACTGGGATTTATCCCTTTTTTGGGTAGCGCTGTATCTATTGTGATTGGTGGACCACTTAACGCGGGTATGTTAATTGCTGCGTTTAAGGTGATGAAGGGTCAGCCCCTTTCCTTTAATGATTTCTTTAAAGGATTTCAAAATAGTTATTTTGTGCCAATTTTGCTAGTTACTTTAGTAATAAGCGCAATTGCTCTGGTTTGTCTTATCCCAGCAGGGATTGGGTTTGCAGTTTTGGCCGTGTTCAAGGAACAACAGCAGCTTGCACCAATCGTTGCATTGGTCAGTATACTGCTGGCGTTGGTGGGCTTTGTGGCCATCATTTACTTAAGCATTTCCTATTCCTTTGCGATTCCGCTAGTGATTGGACGCAAAATGCCATTTTGGCCAGCGATGGAGGCGAGCCGTAAGGTGGTCGGGAAGCAATGGTTTGGTATTTTTGGGTTCGCATTTGTGCTTGGCTTAATTAATTTGGCGGGTGCATTGTTGTGTGGATTGGGCCTTCTCGTGACGGCTCCGCTATCGAGTTGTGCGATCGCTGCGGCCTATGAGCGGATTTTTGGGCTCCCTAGCTTCGACCCTTCCCAAGCCTAGAACAGGGATAATTTGTGCTGCGGATGCAGTGTTGAGGCAATTTCTAAGTAAGACATGGCCCTTGCTATGCTTTCTTTTATTTCTTTTAGAAGGAAGCGTCGTTGAGGGCCGATTTCAGTTTATTGAGACCTAAACGAATCCGGGTTTTAACGGTTCCTAAGGATAACCCTGTCTAGGTGGCCATCTGACTTTGATTTAAGGCTTAATAGTAGGCCATCTCAATGACGCAGCATTGTCTTCGGGCAAGAGCCTTTTCGGAGGTGTAACGGTGCCTGCCGTTTAGGGGAACCTCTAGCGGAAAACCGCCTCGTGCGCGTATGATCCAGATCACATCTGCCCCCCTAGGGTTGTTTTACGCTTGATTAGGCGGGGGTTGCATTGATTATTGAGTTTTTCCTCCTATCACTCACTCCTTACTTGTAATGCTTCGCCCCATGCAACATTCCTTCATACGGATAGCACGCTCTCGTTTTTTGCTGCAGTGCTTAATCGCTTCGGTGTTTGTTGGATTTATGGCAATGGTTGCAGAGGCATTGCCAAACGGAACTTGGTTGTCTAAGCCACAACTGGCGTTTCATTTATCCAATGGAACGTTGAATTCGGTGATGGATCGCATTCGTATGCAACGCTATCGTGTTGTGTTTCTTGATGTGCGCAACTTGTCCGACTTGGCACAGCGACAGGTGACTTATACGGCGCGTCAATATCAGTTGGTGCCGATTGCCTGGATTCAGTCGCCTCAGTTCCGAGCGCTTTCGGTGCAGCAGATTATGGATGAGGGTCGGTATGCGGATGGTATTCAGGTAGACGATCACTTTTTTTCGCATTATTCGCGCTCTGCATTTTATGCGTTGCGATCGCAATATCCTAAGTACATTTTCTGTAGCATTCAGCCTTTCCAAGCTGCTTCAGCGCCGCAGACGGGGTGTAATCAACGGGATGTGCAATGTTACTCGCCCATCGGTTTTGACAAATGTGTGGAGTTAGCGGATCGCCTCAAGGCAGTGACGAGTCTTGCGGCGCAAAGTACGCTGTCTTATAGCACGCGTATGGGTGGACGGGCGTTTAATGTGTTTTTGTGGCCCCATAGTGACGAGTTTGTAACGCGATCGCCGATGCCAAGTCGTACACCTTCTGCTTGGCAAACTGTTTTTCCGAACCCAATGCCTACGAATGCTTTCACACGCTAATCGGATAGGTGGGATGCCTATGTTAGCTGCGATTGCAAAACGACTCCTTCGTTAAGCTAAAAGGTGCAGTTTCGTTTTTCGAGTGGCTGACCCTCTCGCCACATGATTTCTATGCAGTCCTTGCCAAAAACATTCGTCGTCATGGGCGTTTCTGGGAGTGGAAAGTCGCGGGTGGGCCGGATGTTGGCTGCGGCTTTAAATGGAACCTTTGAGGATGCAGATGATTATCATCCTGAAGCAAATCGCGCCAAGATGGCTGAGGGCATTCCACTAACCGATGCAGATCGATGGCCTTGGTTGCAGGACTTACGTGCCAGAATCGTGGCCCATCATTGTGAGGCGAACCCTTATGTGTTGGCTTGCTCTGCACTGAAACAACGCTATCGCGACTTACTGCGAGGCGATGATTCTTTGGCAACGCTGGTGTTTATTTTCCTGAACGGGTCGAAAAATAGCTTGGAACAAAGGATGATCCATCGGGCACAAGTAGAAGGACATTTTATGCCCGTCAGTCTTCTTGAAAGTCAATTGGCTGTGCTGGAAGCTCCTAAGGAAGAGGAGGCGATCGCGTTTGATATCTCGCTTGCACCTGATGAGATTGTGAGGCTGATTCTGGCGCACTACGCCGCAAAACCAGTTTAATGGCCGTATGCTAGGGATATCTCGAATTTAGGCTGTTAGCCGTTGTGCCTGAACCTCTTGCGTAATGTTGCATGTTAACCAATACGCCCTTTCTACTGCCTGGAGATCCCAACCATGTTTGTCTGCTGCTGCATGGGTTAGGCGGTGGTGTGTATGAAATGCAGTGGTTGGGTGAGTATCTCCATCAGCGTGGGTTGAGTGTGCAAGCCATTCTGTATCCGGGTCATCGTCAAGATCAGCCTGGTGGCGGCATGCCGCGATCGCGTTGGCAAGATTGGTTCACGCATATTCAAAACACTTATCTCACCCTTGCCCAAACTTATCCGCGCATTTCTATTGTTGGGTTTTCTACGGGGTGTCCTTTAGGGTTGCACCTTGCGGCCCAGCATCCAGTCTTTAAGCTCGTGATGCTTGCGCCTTATTTCCGGTTGCGATCGCAATGGTATTACGGGTTGACCTTAGAGGCATATATTCATCTACTGGGATGGCTCATTACGGATGTGCCACGTATGGGGTTGCCGATTTTTGACCCTGTTACTGAAGCTCAAGCGCGAGCAGCGGCCTTTTTCCGCACGTTTAATATTACTTCTGTCAAAAGTGCGATGGAGTTGATTGAGCAGGTTAAGCCTCAACTCTCGACGGTGCATTCTCCCACGCTGATTGTGCAATCGCCCCACGATAGTGTGGTCGATCCCCAAGGGGCTGTGTTTTTGTATAACCAGCTCGCGGCATCTGAGAAAACATTGCACTGGCTTCAACGCTCTAACCACATCATTACGCTAGATTATGAGCGCGATGAGGTGATGCAGCGGGTAGGCAATTTTTTGGTGCGTTAATGCTCTAACCAATCCTGATCAAATCCGCCAGTACTTCCCTCGTAAACCTGGACATAGCTAATACAAAGTTAGTCTCGAAATTTTTCTGTTGCAGCACTAAATGGTCTTATGATCAATGCTTAATCGTTGAGGTAGTAATTACAAAATGATTTCGATAGATTGAGTTTTAGTAGCTGGTGTATCTCTTGACTGCAATGATATCCATACCATAAACACCCCTTGAAAAGTTTTTTATATATATGCTCGTTGAAGTTTGCTTTGCAAGAAACGTTCTTTTCTAGATAGTAATTTTAATTTATTATCTTACGAAAGACGAGATTGAAAACTTTTCCATCTCATTACAAGTGCGTGGCGGTCAATGCTTTTAGCTTTTATTGGTAAACTCACTCCTTTGTACTTCTTGTACTCACCTTTTTGGATGTCAGGATGAAGATAAACCGTGAGTGAATTTGGATTTATCCCTAAAAGATTCAAGTCAAATAAAGTGTGAATATCTGAACGTAATAACAGCCCATTTGTGACACTATTACTATAGTCTACGCTATATGGTGATATGTGTGCTGCTTCTAAAATATCAACGATGTCACAATCTGTAATCACACATCGACTATCATAAAATTGAATCAAAGCTTGTCTGAATTTCTGTTGTCCTCTACGCTCTTTGATTTGTCGAACAACAGTTTTTGCTATATTTATAGTCTTTAAGTTGATATCATCCTCATCGGCTTCTAATGAAGACATATGAAAATGTGGTGGGGAATCATCAAAAAGAGATTCAATGTCAGGAACATTCCTTATTAAGGTTTGCTTGATTTTATCAACTTCAATTAATTGCATTGCAAGTTGCTGATTGTATCTCGGACATGCTTGTGATAATTGATGCCTACTAAGAACTCCTTCTGCATTTGTGTAAGTGTTTCCAAAATATGCACTATAGTTTACGCAAGGCTCTTCTTTTTCTATCGGCCTATCAAATTCATGTCCCTTAGCGCATCTAAAAATCGGACTTTTAGTGGTTCTTTGATCAAGATTCGTTGTATTGCAAACAGGGCATCTATTTCGTTGCTTAAATCCGTTATTCATTTCAATTGAGACAATTCTTGCTAAGCCGAGAAGCCCTTTTTGATCTCGAAGAATAACCAGATCTCCTTCAGAAATATTTTTGTGATTGGGAACAAAATTATCGTAGCGATAGACTTCCTGAATAATATCATTGTACCCGGAGTGGCCTCCATAGGTCTGTTCTTCACCATATACAAGAAGTAACCAAGCTCTTAGACCTTTATTAGGAATGTGTTTGCTCATTTCTCTTTAATGGGTTAGTTAACTGATATATCATCAAGTATAACAATTTAAATTTTATGAGATGCCACTCAAGTTTTTAATTTAATCTTTTGTTTTTGTATTTAAAATAATTATATGGAGATGTTTCTGTAAATGGTAAATTATAGAGATATAAAAATTGCAGAGAAGCCAGATGCTCTAAAGCACATATTTTAGAGATCTTGAGAAACTTATATTTTGAGGTTCTCTACATTTTTGTGAAGATATGTTGCCAAAGATTTGGTCTTGAAAAGTTGATTAGAAATTACTTGTTAGTAGAGTTCATACTTCAGCAACTGGCAGGGTAAATCTCCGTTGTAAACTGCGAAGCGTTGAGATGACTTTAATCCAATCGCTGATGCGATCGCCTTATTACCACTCAGCACAAACGCCGTCCATCCCTTAAAGCGATGCTTCAGTACCTGACCCAATTGTTTGTAGAACGCCTCTAAATCCTCATCGTGACCCAGACGTTCTCCATAGGGCGGATTACACATCAAAACTCCTTCCGTAGCCGGAGCCGTCACATCTTGGAGCTCAATTTCCGCAAACCAAACCTGATCCGCAACACCGCAATTGTGAGCATTCACACTCGCCTGCTCAATCACCGAGGGATTGTGATCGCTCCCGCCAATCGACGCCAATAACGTAGAGCGCTGTTGTGCTTTGGCCTCTGTTTGCAGTTCTTGCCAGAGTTGATCATCAAAATCAGGCCAACTCTCAAACCCAAAGCGATCGCGAAATAGCCCTGGTGCAATACGCAACGCTATCAGACTTGCCTCCAGCGGCAGCGTTCCCGACCCGCATAGGGGATCATAAAACGCCTGCTCTGGTTGCCAGTTCGACCATTGAATGAGTGCCGCAGCCAGTGATTCCTTTAAAGGGGCTGCGCCCATTGCCGGACGATAGCCCCGTCGATGTAAGCTTTCGCCAGAACTATCCAAACTCACTGTGCAGTGTCCTGATGCAATATGCACCGTAAT
>DATNQK010000026.1:0-17650 GCA_036704065.1 Stenomitos sp. | reverse complement strand
AAAAGGCCACCTCAATACGCCGGAGTTACAGGTAAAACCATACGCCGGAGTTACAGGTAAAAGACCACCTCAATACGCCGGAGTTACAGGTCAAGGGTGAGGGTTACAACAAAGCAAGAATACTGAAAACGGTGTATGGCATAGATCCTCGTTTCAATGGATTTAAAATCTATACGCCGGAGTTACAGGTAAAACCATACGCCGGAGTTACAGGTAAAAGGCCACCTCAATACGCCGGAGTTACAGGTAAAACTATACGCCGGAGTTACAGGTAAAACCTTAAAAATCGTACGCCGGAGTTACAGGTAACTTAAAAAATTGACAAAATTGAGAAAATCTATCCTTGACGGCATGCTTTTCTAGGTTAAGATTTGAGGCTAGGCTTGACGCTGCTTCTGTATATCTATTGACATTCGGTTAGAAATTTCCATCATTGGCTTGAGCAAGGGGTTCTGTATGGCAAAGAAAGATGAGAAGTTTCCGATAGATGGGCAATTACTCATGATTTTGCCGCGGGCCTCTGCTTCTGTGCATAACCCTGACGTTAGAGTTCCCGTTCTCCGCTCAGATGGTGAAACTTATTACCTAGAGATGCGAGTGGAGGCTGATGCGGCTGAAAAGAGCGAGCTGGCTGTCACAAGACGAATTCCGATAGAAAATTTAACCTCTGAGGAATGGGATGAGTTAAGGCAACAGTATGATCGCTTCGATCTACAAACCTGTATCAGCAAAGGGCTTAATAATGGCTTGGAAAAGCTGCAAGATCGAAGATTGCAGCGCCTCTGCACTGCACTGCTCACTTTCTTGAATCCAAGACAAGTTTCTATTGTTTTATACCTCTATAAAGAGGCTTCTCTCCAGAAGAATGGTTCGATTGTTTACTTCAAGTCAAACGACTTGCTGGAAAGCCTCGGTTATAAGAAGACTGCGGATGGTGGTTTCGCAGCAAAGGTCAGATCTCAGCTCAACCGTGACCTAGTAACCCTTCATCGCACAGAATTGGTATTGGCACAATCACTCGATAATGGAAAGAGCCGCAGTGCTAAGGTCATGGTTAAAAGTGTACTCAGAATCAAAGACTTCGAGGTAGATAATGTCCCCCGTGATTTTGACCTCATCAAAGCTGCTGACTACACATACGAGCTAGCTGACGCTTATACAGTAAGCCTTGAGTTTTTCGAAGGCATTGCCCGCTCAAATGATTATGTTTTACTAGCGAATAATACGTTGAATATTCAACAGAAGCATGGTGTTAATACAAAAAATGATTATAAATCTAAGTTATTGGTCTATATTATCAGCCGCTTAAAGTGGGACAAGCTTCAAGATGATAGGTTTCTAAATATTTCTAAGAGTTATCTATTTAAAAACCTTGATCTATTTGGAAGTAATGTTTCCAGAAATAATCAGATTTTTTGGAGAACTGTTGAGGAACTCAAGCAGGAAGGATATGTGATTAATGCTTGTGAACTTCCAGGCAGAACTGTATGTATTCAATTCGAGTTGGATCCTGAAAAAATCAGAGTTGCTTAAGTCTCTCACCCTGATAAACGGTATATATCTTGGACTTTTGCTTTCGTGCCGCATTCAAAGAATGTTAAGTGCTAGTGGGCGATCGCCATCTCAGATTCGTAAGATGTTAGAGATCAGGTGAGTGTTAAGTGCAGAGTGACACATATCTAAGTCGATCATATAGGGACTGGCCCTTAGGTGGGATTTCAGGGTCTTTGTTGTACTTTGTTTACATCTTCAGCCACATCTTCTTAATCTAGGTCATTTGTTATGTCTCAATACTCCATCAACGAATTTCTCAACACCTCCTCTCAAAAAGATCGTAGCCAAGGCACTTTTGAACTTGAAAGTCCACATTTACTTGAAGTGAAGTTAAATGGCAGGATTTGGACAAAAGTAGGCGCGATGATTGGATATTTAGGAAATGTGACATTCAAGCGTGAAGGAATTCTTGAGCACGGGTTGGGGAACTTGATGAAAAAGATGGTTTCCGGTGAAGGGATGTCCCTCATGAAAATGGATGGTAGGGGACGAATTTATTTGGCGGATAGAGGTAAGCGGGTTCATATTCTGAACCTTGAGAATGAAACCATCTATGTCAACGGTAATGATGTGTTGGCAATGGAAGACACGATAAAGTGGGAAATCAAGTTAATGCGACGTGTGGCAGGTATGCTAGCGGGCGGACTTTTCAATATTCGCTTATCGGGCAAAGGGATGGTTGCGATTACAACGCACTATGAACCATTAGCGTTAAGAGTTAAGCCTGATGTGCCAGTATTTACTGATCCGAATGCAACAGTAGCTTGGTCAGGTTCCCTTGTACCAGAAATAGTCACTAATTTTACGATAGGTACTTTTTTGGGGCGTAGCAGTGGTGAGGCAATTCAATTAAAATTTCAAGGCAATGGTTGGGTTGTTTTGCAACCTTATGAGGAAGTCTACGTGCAGCAAGTAAATAGTTAAAGCTTTAAGGGAGGTAAAAACCCTTAGCTCATTTAATCCAATTTTATTGCTTTTGTGGAAGTTCTACAATAAGAGCAAAATAGTGTCTTAAACCACGCCATAACTCAGAAATGTTTCATTGATATCGTTCTAGAAAATCTAAAGCCTGATTTCGGATTTCGTAATATTCTTTGGATTCTCGTAGCTCATGACTATTACGCGGTCGAGGCAACGGAATATCTAGAATTTGACCAATCGTTGCACTAGGCCCATTGGTCATCATTATCATTCGGTCAGACATAAAGATTGCTTCGTCTACATCATGGGTAATCATCATTACTGCTTGGGGATGCTTTCCCCAAATTTCCAGAACATCCTGTTGTAATTTAGGGCGAGTTAAAGCATCAAGAGCCCCAAATGGTTCATCTAGCAACAGCATTTTAGGACGGGTAGCCAAGGCACGTGCTACCCCCACCCTTTGCTTCATACCGCCTGAAAGTTCATCAGGATATTTGTCGGCAGCGGCGGTTAGCTTCACCATATCTATGTGTTCATTTACGATGGAGATCTTCTCAGCTTTAGTGGCAGTTTTAAACACTTCATCGACTGCCATGCGGATGTTTTCTCGCACTGTTAACCAAGGCAGTAAGGCATAGCCTTGAAACACCATCATTCTGTCTGCTCCAGGTTTGCGAATGGCTTTACCCTCCAGTGTCACGAACCCTGATGTTGCTTTCTCTAGCCCTGCAACAATACGCATTAGCGTCGATTTTCCACAGCCAGAGTGTCCAATAACCGAGACATATTCTTGCTTGCCAATGGTCATGTTAATGCCATTGAGCACAACGGTTTGGCTACCATCTGGTTTTGGATAGGCTTTCACTACATTTTCGATGACGAGGAAGGACTCATTTCTGGATGAGTTAGAGTCGTTCGGGTTGGTTAACTGCATTGAATTCATTACTAATGGGTGTAGGGTTCAAAAATTAAGCAGATGATGCCAGAAAAAAAGATTGGGGAGCGTTGGCGCGAATGTCAAAGCTTTTAAGATAACCCACTGGATCACTTGGATCGAACGATTTTCCATCAATGAAAGCAGTGCTCGGCTCAACCTTATGATCTTCTGATGGACATTGAATGCCCATTTCGGTGGCAATTTCTCGATAGAGATCGGTTCGCCAAGCTTGACGAGCGATTTTGTCAGCGTTTTTGGGGAATTCGGTAATCTGTCCCCATCGAGTGGCTTGGGTCATCAGCCAAAGACTTTGCGACTGCCAAAGAAATGTTGAGTGGTCGTGGGGAATTGTTGAGAAGGAGTCGGGTATATCAAAGAATAGGGTCGTCTCCGAATTGTTGATGATGCGGGGTTGGTTATCGAATCCGCCGTAGTTGAAGTTGCCCACAATTCCAGGTCGGGTATATTTTACTTTTGCCCCTGTAAAAGAACGTTGTGAGATGATGGTGGCTACTTCTTCTCGATTCGCAAGATCACTACAGTAGTGACAGGCTTCAATCATCGCTTTGACTAGCGACCGGTAGGTTTTGGGATACTCCTGAATGAAAGATTCCCTTACAGCTAATAGGCGATCAGGATGCCCGTGCCAAATTTCCCGCCCTTGGATAAAGGTAAAACCAATTCCTTCATTTCCTGAAATGGCTCGTGTATTCCACGGCTCGGCGACCATATAAGCTTGCATCGCACCAATCCGTGTATTACTCACCATTTGAGGCGGCGGTGTAATAATGAGCCGCAGTTGTTTGATGGGATCGATGCCAACTGCGGCGACTAAGTAGCGAACAAAGTATTCGTAGATTGCTGAACTTTGAACAACTGCCCAAATGTGATCATCAAAGGGAGAAGTTTTCCAATAGTTGCGTAAATCGCGCCCAAAGGCTTCTAAATCACCGTTGTAGTTATGCCAGGGTCTGACCCCACCCTCCCAAAGTTGACGATTCATGGTTAGGGCATTGCCGTGGCGGTGAATGGTCATTGCGGCACACAACGGAAAATGCCGTGCCCCTTCTGCTCCTGTTCTAGCATTGGTGACTGCCCCAGATACAACGGGAGCAGCATCTAATCGGCCAAAAATGATCCCATCACGGGAATTGGCCCAACTTGCTTCACGACTAAGGGTGACGTTCAATCCATATTTACGAAAAAAACCTTTGCTCCAAGCAACCGCGAACGGAGCACAATCATTGACCGGAACATACCCGATCATGAGATTGGGCTTCTCTAAGCTGGCAGGGTCAATGATGGGCTCAACTTCTAGAGCTGCTGCGGGTAAACCGACTGGATTGCGAGACAGTTGTTGGCTACAACTCGAAAATGCGATCGCAGAGGCAGTCGCACCTATTCCTTGGAGGAACGCTCTTCTTGTCTGCATTGTATTCATAGCTGTTGCTGAGGTTAAGAGCGTGCAGGACGGTGGGTCACAAACGTTTGCAATCTAGCAAGGGCATAATCCAAAATCAGCCCTGTTAATCCAATCACAAATACTGCCAAGAACACAGAACTCACATTCAATCGGTTCCACTCATCCCAGACAAAAAAGCCAATCCCAATGCCTCCCGTCAGCATTTCTACAGCGACAATCACTAACCAAGCAATTCCTAAACTGATGCGTAATCCCGTAAAAATGTAGGGCAAACTGGCAGGTAGGATAACCTTAGTCAGTTGTTTCCAGCGGGACATTTCTAAGACTTGTGCCACCTCCAAATAGTCTTTGGGAACGTTGCGAACACCTTCTGCGGTGTTGATGATAGTAGACCAGAGCGAGGTAATAAAAATTACGAAAATGGCTGAAGGTTCTGCTGCATTAAAAATTGCTAGGGCAATTGGTAACCACACTAGAGGTGAAACGGGTTTAAAGACTTGAATCAGTGGATTTAGTGCTAACCATGCATTGCGAGATAATCCAATCCAAACCCCAACCGGAATAGCGACAATAGCCCCTAGCGAAAACCCAATACAAACGCGCTGCAAACTCGCTAACAATAACCATCCCAGCCCAATATCTCCAGGACCTCGATGATAAAAAGGGTGCAAAATAAAATCTAAATTCTTAAGAAGTGCTTCTGGTGGGGTCGGCATCATTTCGTGGCGAAAGAGGGCAATAACCCACCACACCGAAATTACGCCTGCAAACCCAGATATGGGCAGTAAAATATTGGCTTTCCATAAGCCCCTAAAATGCCTCGATTTTGAGACATACTTAGGTGAAATTAGACTCATCAAAATCATTGAAGAGTAGCACCTTATTTCAATATGGACTAACGCAACTGAGAGTCCAAATAAGAATCCTGTTGAAATCGGTACTACTGGTTAGAGACGCAAGATACGCCTTAACTTTTAGTGAGCACGCTATAACAGTCTTCCCTCAATGCTGACGAGGTTAGCTGACGGGCTAGGACTGAGAGATGTCCTTTCTCAAAGGTGTGACTCTGAAAATGCGCCCCTGTGAGCTTAAAAGCTTGGTTCCCCCGCTTCTCGTTAAACCTTGCACTACAAGTATGCATTGTTAACGAAAATTAAGCTGACTTACTCAGATGTGAAAAAACTATCACGAACTTTTTAGGGTCGTCAACATACAACTGTTGATCCCCTAACTTATCTACAGCCTAAATCCTTTGGCCAATTGGGACTGGTCTATAAACAGGAGACTTACTTTTTACCTGGCAGCCTCAGTAGTAATCACTGTTGCTAGAAGATTTACGGCAGACTCGGCGGCATCTAGCATTAGGCCAACCGAGCCAGTCAGGAAGTAAGTTCATGCGTTCATTAAAATCATGGGCAGTAGCGTTCCAATCGCAAGGAACATTTATACTCAAGCAAAGCTTTGTTTTACTAAGCTCCTTCGAGAATTGCCACAACTGCGAAGACGAGGAAGAGTACGCCACCCACCATGGTAATGGCACGTTCTGAAACTCGTCCAGCAATTAAACTGCCTCCCAATACTGCAATTAAGGCACAGATGGTGTGTCCTAAAATAGCCCCTAATGTGACCCCAACCACATTGTTGGCTGCTGCTAGGGTTACTGTGGCAATTTGGGTGCGATCGCCCCACTCGGCGAGGAATGTCAGAATGAAGCTTTCTAACAGGATAGCCAAACTATTGTTGCGACCCTTGAGATTTTTTTCGCTCTCCTCAATGGCATCCTTGGCCTCATCAACAATTTCTTCTGTGGATGAACTGCTCATACGGCTGGCTTCATAGATCAGTTTAATACCAAAGATGAAGAATAATCCCACGGCAGCATAGTGGGTGTAAATCTTTGGCAGAAACGCGATAAGCTGTCCCATGCCCACCGATAGAAGCGTCATGGCAGCCAAGGCTGTGACAACGCCAGTCAGCACCAAATGGCGGGGATGGCGCATGGAAAGAATCACAGCAATAAAAAATGTTTTATCGCCCAGCTCAGATATGGTGATCAGTAGTAGACCTGCGGTAAAAGCAGTTAGCACGGAATATGGCTCCTCAGAGTTGACAGTAGAGCATCTGAGTGAGCCTGGTCAGCGTGCATACACTTCACCAAGCTCACAATAGATGTGAACTTAGTGAAGGTCTCGCTTCTCAAGCTTGTGCTTAGCTAAAAATTTGACTAAGCGGAGGTCAAGTCTTGCTACCCAAACCAGGCGATTGCCAGTATGTTGATTTGGGTGACTGGTTAATTTGAAACCAGCAGCTACTCCCCTTCAAAACATTTTTACCATACAGCAAAACTTACCAATTTGCAACTTCTGGATATACTGCTGGATGTGGATTACAAGAGAATCGCTTTCATTTTTGTTTCACTTTTTGTTCACTATAATTTCATAATCAGAGTTTGATTTTTGGCTTATTTAAGTGAATGGCTGATATCAAAACGTTTTAAGTGCTGTTCTAGATAAGTCTGGCAAACAGAATTTCTTTTCGTTAATCAAGATGAAATCCACTCAACCCTATCAACCGCTACTCCTTCGCATTCTGCACGGACTCACGGGACTGTTTTTAGTGGCTGCTATTGTGACGGCTTTTTGGACCTACGATACCTATGATGGTCGCTGGGGTAGGTTGCCTCTGCCGCATTACAGAGATATTGAGGGAATTCATGGAACATTTGGTTTGTGGGTTTTGCTGATTTTCCCTGTGTTCGTGATCTATGCTTTCCATCGCGGTCAGAAGCGGTTGATTCAGCCTGACTCGTTGCGTAAGTTGGCACAGGTGGGCACACCCATTGGATGGTATGCAGTGAACCGTCTCACCAATACCTTTGCACTTCTTGCTTTAACGTTTTCGCTCTTTAGCGGCAAGATGATGGATGAAACATGGCTGCCCAAAGGCGAATTGAACCATACCTGGTACTATGCTCATCTGATCGGTTGGGTGATGATGGTGGCGGCGATCGCCCTCCATCTCCTAATGAATGCCAAGGTTGGGGGAGTGCCGTTGTTGTTATCGATGTTGAATTGGCGGTTTCGCGATCAAGACAGCCCTAAGCTTTGGTCGGTTCATATTGCCCAATGGTGGGCTAGCCTTCGCAAAGCTGATTGGTCAACGTGGTTTCAATCTCCTCGTATTCTAATTGTGCTGGAAATGGCTATTTTGCTTAGTATCATTGCAGCCTGGATTATTCCCCTGCTTCAGTGACTCCTTAATCGTTCCTATAAGAAACTCTTGACCCCAATTGAAGCGAACATCAGGTACCCTGGAAAGAACTCTGAAAATGCAACGAATCGTTGCGCTTTGGCGTGCGATTCTCGCAACTCCTTGCTGTTTCGTTCATTTCGCCTATGTTTGCTTGGTTCGTCTCTCTACGATCCAACTACCTGCGACGTAAATTGAGTCGATGGTTAGCTCTGTTTCTTATCGCACTGTTTGGCGCGATCGCCCTGTCGATGCCCTATCGCAGCGTTGCCCAAACATCCTTAACTGAATTGCGCGGCGTCTGGTTAACGGCCAACGATAGCCAAATCACTCGCGATCGCAATCGGTTGAGTACTGCTGTGAGCGAACTGCAACAGCTCAACTTCAACACCCTTTATCCTGTTGTCTGGAACTCTGGCTACGCCCTCTACCCAAGTGCGACCGCCCAACAAGCTGGAATCCAGCCCTTTGTCTATCGCGGTTTTGAGGGACAAGATGTTCTGGCGGATACGATCAACCAAGCCCATCAACGGGGTTTATTGGCGATTCCGTGGTTTGAATTTGGGTTTATGGCTCCCCCTAGTTCGGAGTTGGCACTGCGTCATCCCGCTTGGCTGACTCAAAAGCGCGATGGTAGCAAAACTTGGGTGGGTGCGGCTGGCGAGGTGGTGTGGTTGAACCCGTTCCATCCTGAAGTGCAGCAGTTCATTACCAACTTGGTTTTAGAAGTGACGTCAAATTATGATGCCGATGGTGTTCAATTCGATGACCACACCAGTTTACCGAATGAGTTTGGCTACGATCCCTACACTCTAGCGCTCTACAAGAAAGAAACGAAGAAAGATGCGCCTGCCAATCCGCAAGACCCTGATTGGGTGAAATGGCGAGCCGACAAAATTACGGCTTTCATGACACAGCTCAAGCAGCAGGTGAGAGCCCGCAAGCCGGATGCGATTTTTTCAATTGCTCCCAATCCTTATGTGGTTGCGTACCGCAGTTACTTGCAAGATTGGCTGACCTGGGTGCGACGCGGCGTTGCTGATGAATTGATTGTGCAGGTCTACCGTCCAGATTTGCAAAGCTTTGTTCAGGAAGCGTCTCGCCCTGAATTACAAGAGGCTCGGCAGAAAATACCAACAGCAGTTGGGATCCTAACTGGACTGCGTAATCGTCCAGTTTCCATCGATATGGTTCAGGCGAAGGTTCAGCAAGCGCGAGCGAGGGGTTTGGGCTTTACCTTCTTTTTCTACGAAAGTCTTTGGAATATTGCTGCTCCAGAACCTTCCCATTTTCGGCTTGCTCGTTTTCAGTGGTTGTTAGCGCGGCCAGCACCAAGGGCGATCGCACGCTCGCCAATCACTCCCGTTCCTTCCATTGCTGATCGCTCTGTTGGCGGCATTGGTGGGGGAATGGGCGGCGATATAGAAGAGCGAACTCCGGCAAGAGACAGTCAATGGTTGCTTCCGCCTTAACCTAAATAAGCGTGATTTCAGTTCTTAATGAACCTAGCTCAACTACATTGTGAGAGAGGCGATGTAGTTGAGCCACTGTTGAGGCTGTGGGAGAGTTCATAGAGATGATTGAGGTACATCCAAAGACAGATCCTGGCCAGCAGATGATTTAGGCGGCTCGGTTAAGGGGTAAGTTGTGTGGTACAAGTCACTTACTTTGGTCTGAATTTTTAGCGTTGTGCATAGTAAGCGCGGAACCCTTGAGCCTGAAGACTGAAGACAATCGCTTGAGCCTTATAGCTGCTTCTGTAGCTGCCATAGTATTGCCAACCACTGAAGCGATCGCGCTTGAAAAACACATCATAAGAAGAATGCCGTTCGCCGACGCTGATATTGAAGTCATTGCCTAGATTGATTTCAACAGCCTTAGCGCTGAGGGGTGCCACTAAAGCAGAACCCAGAGTGGCAACAGCAAGAAGAGAGAGGGTAACCTTTTTCATGAGAGGACTCCAGCAATGTGATTACGAAATCGTTGATACTTAGTAATTTCCCATTGCAGCTTGGATTTGGATGTGACCTAGCTCAAGGTATGGGTGTGATGTTCATTGCCAAATGAATCACAGAGGACTGTTGATTTCCTTCAAAAGCAAGACCAAAACAGGCTCACGGGAGACTAAGCATACTATTGATCCCCGCCAGAGATTGGGTTAGATATTAGGGATTTGTTGAGGATGAATGTGGCAGTCGAGCGCAAAGTCATGTAATCAGTTCCCAAAGCAGGGAATTAGGTTCAAAGGTCAGGCATAAAATCTATTGGCTGAGATTCCACCTATGCTTGAATCAGGAATCCTGTATTAGGGACATGGGGGAGCTTGAATGCGGCTGAGACAGCATATAGGGTTTGTTTGGTGGATGGTGGCGATCGCGCTTGTTTCTTGCTCAGCCCCAGGCAAGGTATCACACCCTGCGTCTGTTCAAAATCCTAAATCTCAGCTCCAGAGTGTTTCTCTAAGTGGGAAAAAAATTGTTATGGGTCAAACTATTTATGTGCCGATTTATTCGCACATTTATCATTACAACAGCCCTGATCATGTCATGGATTTATCGGCAACTCTGAGCGTTCGCAATACGGATACGGCAAGCTCCATCATCCTTACCACCGTCAAATACTATGATACGGACGGACAACTGGTTCGACAGGATATTGACGATCCAGTAGCCTTAAAGCCACTTGCCTCTACTCGTTTCTTTATCGCAGCCGATGATACTAGAGGAGGGTCAGGTGCAAGCTATATTGTGGAATGGGTTTCGGAAAAAACAGTGACAGCACCTGTGATTGAAGCAGTCATGATCAATACAGCGGGAGGCCAGGGGCTTTCATTTGTGAGTTCTGGCAGGATTCTGCAAGAGCATGGTTCTAAAAAATGATGTTGGCTGTCTGAAGGGAATCTCCTGTAGCTTTGTGTTCAAGAGATTGACCTTTATGACCCGCTCTTTTACCGATTATCTTTTGAACTGTGAAACGAGATTGGCGATACAGCACCAGTCTTTTTGTTCTAATTATTTTGTATACGAGTTAATGTTTTGCTGAACTCCCCCAAAAATGAAGAGAGAAATAAGGTTAAAAATTCAAACCCATTTGTTATTGAATGGGTATGCGAATGATAAAGGTTGAACCGTGTGCTTCTCCTGCGCTTTGAGCCTGGATGGTGCCGTTGTGAAGTTCGACAATGTGACGAGCGATCGCTAATCCTAGCCCCAATCCTTTTGCTTTATAGGCTCCTTCACCTTGACGGAAGCGCTCAAACACATGAGGTAGAAAATCATTCCTAATACCCATACCTGTATCTGTAACTCGTATTTCAACACAGGAGCGATTCATGGAGTTGTTATTGCTGAACACAGACAGTTCGACCTTAACAGTGCCAGATGGGGGTGTAAATTTAATGGCGTTGCTGAGAAGATTGATGAGCACTTGACTCAAGCGATCGCTATCCCCCATCACAACAACAGGTTCTGTAATATTTTCCTGAAATGTTAAAGCGATATCTTTAGCAACTGCGGATTGGTTCATGGTTGCGATCGCAGTTTCAATTATGGGTTGGAGTTCGATGTGTTGAGGATTAAGGTGGAATTTACCTGTGGAAATGCGCGATAAATCTAGTAAATCTTGAACCAATTTACCTTGCAGTATTGCATTGCGCTCGATGGTGTCTAACGCTTTGGTTAGCATGACGGGAGTGGGTGAGCTACTTCGTAACAGACGCGTCCAACCCAGAATAGAAACCAGTGGGGTATTCAGTTCATGAGAGACCACAGAGATAAATTCATCTTTTTGGCGATTAATGGTTCGCTCTTGCTGTAGTGCTTCGCTGCGTAACTGTGCTATTTGGAGATGAGCAGTGATCCGAGAGAGCAGTTCTTGTGCTGAGAAGGGTTTGATTAGGTAGTCATCTGCTCCGGCTTCTAGCCCTTCAATGATTGCTTCCTCTCCGGCACGAGCAGAGAGCAGAATGATAGGAATTTCTCTGGTGCGGGGGTCTGCTCGCAATGCTTCTAGTAACTCAAAACCATCCAAGCTTGGCATCATTACATCACTCAGGATTAGATCGGGGACTTGTGCTTGCGCCATTGCTAGAGCTGTTGCGCCGTCTGCGACAGCTTCGACTTGAATGTGTTCGCTGAGGATTCGGGTTAAATACTCCCGCATGTCGGCATTATCATCGACTACCAGTACACGCGCTGAAGGGGAAGCAGGAGCTACAGAAGAAGTAGGAGGAGGCATAACTGTTTTGCCTTCATGCTCCTGTGCTACCCATCGTTCTGCTTCTAAACCATAGGTAGAAGCCCGCATTGAAGAAGCGGCCAAGGTCCGAACGGATGGGCGATCGCTATTTCCTTGAAGATGATCGCTGGGTAAATGTTTTGTGCCCAAGGGCAGAGTGACAGTAAAGCAGGTACCCACCCCTAACGTGCTATCAACCTCAATAGTGCCATGATGCAGGCGAACGAGTTCATGCACTAACGCAAGGCCGATACCTGCTCCTTCGTGTGTACGTGCTTGAGTGCTACGAACTTGATAGAACCGTTCAAATAGATGGGGTAAATGTTCTAGGCCAATTCCAGTGCCTGTATCCTGGATCTGAAGAACGACTTGGTTGCCCTCTGTTGGGCGTAATCGAACTGTTATCACGCCCTGGAATGTGAATTTAAAGGCATTGGAGAGCAAATTTAATACAATTTTTTCCCACATCTCTCGGTCTACAAAGACAGGTTCTGGTAAGGGGGGACAATCCACGCTTAACTGTAAACCTGCTCGTTCAATTGCAGAACGAAAAACGCTGCTGAGGTCTGCAGTGAATGTTGCCAGATCAGTTGGTTCATAAACTGCTTCCATGCGTCCGGCTTCGATACGAGAAAAGTCAAGCAAGGTATTGACCAGTTTCAATAAGCGGAGGCTGTTGCGGTGGACCAGTTCTAAGCGCTCTCGATGAACTGGATCGAGGGGATGGGTGCGATCATTCAAGGCATCTTGCAGCGGAGCCAATGATAGCGTTAGCGGTGTGCGAAACTCATGACTGACGTTACTAAAGAATGCGGTTTTGGCGCGATCAAGTTCTGCCAGAGATTCGGCGCGTTGGCGTTCTTGTTCACGGGCAGATTGTTCTCGCACGCGCTGAAGTTCCGATTTGCGTAAGGCAGCTTCAGCGCGTGCGCGTTCTACCGCCGCCCACGTGCGCTCTGCCGTTTCCTGCACTAGTTCGATATCTTCCTCGGTCCACTGGCGTGCTTGTCCGTGCTGAATACCTAAGTTGGCGACCCAGCGACCCGCTTTGATGAGCGGAACACCGACGCTTGCGTACACATCGAGCGCGATGAACGCTGCCCGTGCCGCTCCGCTCAACCGCTCGTCCGCGGTCATATTCTCGACGACGAACGTCTCGCCCGCGCGCAGTCTTTCGCTCGCCGTGCCGAAATCACTTGTCGGAAAACGCCCGACGAGTGTCGGATACGCTCCGCGCACGTAGTTGGCTGCGATACTGTATGTTTCCTCGTCGTCAATTTCGGCATACATCACGCGGTCAACCTGCAAATGTTCACCGAGAATTCGCATCGCCGCCCGTTGAATTTCGGGTGCATCGGAGAGCGATCGCAATGCATCCGACAGCTTGACTCGAAAGGCATCCATGTCAGCCGCGCGGCGCAATTGTTCTTCCGTGCATTTGCGTTCGGTGATATCGTTGAACACCACGGCAACTTGACGGCTCCCTTCACCGCCGATCCGCGAGGCATAGACGGTATACCAACGGTCAACGGCTGCTGTGTAGTATTCGGTACGCCTTCCTCTGCCGGAAATCACAACATTACTGTAGAAGTCAAGCAACTGCTGTTCAAAATCAGGAGCAATTTCCAACAGCGTCTTGCCGACTGCATCGGTTAAGCCAGTTTGTTGTTCCCTGGCTGGATTCGTTTCCACAATCCGAAAATCATAGGGACGACCTGACTCATCGGAAATCATTTCCAGCAGGTTAAAGCCTTCGTCAATTGAGGTGAATAGTGATCGATATTTCTCTTCCGATTCGCGCAGGGCGGCTTCGGCTTGCTTGCGGTCATGAATGTCTGTAGACACCCCAAACCACTTGCGCCCTTGTCCATTGGCCTCAAAGACGGCACGCACCAGATGCCAGCGATATTCCCCATCGGCTCTGCGTAAGCGATATTCAGCTTTGTACGGGATGCCTGTTTGGACTGCTTCTGTCCAGGAGCGATGAACATGGTCCACATCCTGAGGATGAATCACCGTTTCCCAGTCCAAATTCAGTAGCTGCTCGGAAGGTAAGCCGATATACGCACCCATTTGTGGACTGACATAAGTATTACGCCCCTGCTCATCAGCATTCCAAACTAATTGAGGAGTGAGTTCTACCAGGTGGCGGTAGCGCTGCTCACTTTCGTGCAAGGCAATTTCCGCCGTGATCGCCTCGGTATTGTCGATGCTTACAACCACATGACCGAGGTAAACGCCATCAGCATTCAAAAGGGGTTGGGCATAATTGTCGTGCCAGCGCCACACGCCATCATGGCGACGAATGCGATTGCGGTTATGCCAAGAGCACTGTTCACTCACTGCCACTAAGTAATCGGCGATATAGGCTTCAGCATCATCAGGATGAATCAGTTCATGCCAGCCCTCCCCGCGAATCTGTTCGGCACTCTTGCCTGTAAAGTCGAGGAAAGACTGGTTGAGAAAACGATTATTGCCGTGCGCGTCGTTATACCAGATCAGTGCAGGTGCTGTGTTTGCCAGCGTGCGAAAGCGTTCCTCAGACTCGCGTAATGCTTCTTCACTACGTTTGCGCTCCGTAATGTCATAGGAAACCACCAGCACTGCATAGATCTCTCCACTGTCAGAGCGAAGCGGTGTTCCGCGTGAGAGGTAAGTGTGACCATGTGCCTGATGCTCATCCTCAAACGTCTTGCCTGCGAAGGCTTGGCGATACATTGGCTCATAACTTGTGGCTAAATCGGATGGCAGTACCTCAAAAATTGTCCGCCCAATGAACTCTTCCGGTTTAAATCCGGCAGTTGTCAGTGCTTCTCCTTCCGCCAGCAAATATCGCAGATCACGATCAACCACAAATGCTGCCCCACCTGGAAGGTTTGAGATCAAAGCATGCGATAGTTGCTCGGTACTCAAAATGTTATTTGGCATAGCGGATTCAAGATTGGGGCGTTGCATAAGATCTATTGCTTGCGCCAGTGGGTATCGGATTGAGCAGGACGGGTGAATGGCAACTGGATGGTAAACGTTGCGCCTTGTCCTTCGCCTTCACTGACTACCTTGATCGTACCGTGATGTAATTCAACTAGGTGGCGAGCGATCGCCAGTCCTAACCCTACTCCGCCAGGAGTATGACGACTGGGCACCTCGGCTTGTGTAAAGCGATCAAACGCATAGGGTAGAAATTTAGCAGAGAGGCCAATTCCAGTATCACTCACGGTGATTTGTATACCAGAAGCAAGCCGTTCTAGCCCAATTTTGACAGTTCCTCCTTCTGGGGTAAATTTAATGGCATTCTCCAGCAAGTTAGCAATGACTTGTTTGAGGCAATCACCATCCGCAAAGATATGGCTGACTCCTTGCTTGGAGATTGTGCTAACGAGTTGAATATTCTTTGACTCAGCCGCTTCCTGAAACGTTGTTACTACATGCTGCACCAAAGCACCCAAATCTATATCTTGGGCTTGTAAGCGGAGCTTTCCAGAGAGAATGCTTGTGACATCGAGGAGATTTTTGATCAGGGTTGCTTCCACCGTCGCGTTGCGCTCTATCACAGCTAATGCTCGTACAATTGCTTCAGGCTCTAGAGATTGAGTTTGCAGAAGCCGTATCCATCCCAAAATGGCTGCCAGTGGCGATTGCAGTTCATGGGTGATGGTCATCAGAAATTCATTTTTGAAGTGATTTGCAGATAGTTCCTGTCGTAATCGGGACATTTGCAGTTGTGTTTCAAGACGTGCTATCAATTCGCGGTTAGAGAAGGGTTTGATCAGGTAATCATCCGCCCCTGCTTCCAGCCCGTCCACGATTGCCTTTTCACCTGTTTGTGCAGATAAGAGAATAATTGGAATACTTTGGGTAATGGCGTCAGCTCGCAAGGTCTTAATCAGTTGGAATCCATCCATCTTTGGCATCATCACATCGGTTAACACCAAATCGGGCAGTTGTTTTTGGATCAGGTCGAGGGCGATCACCCCATTTTCCGCCGTCTCAACCTGCCAGCGATCTCTCAATAACCCCTTCAAATATTCCCGCATATCCGCATTGGCATCTACCAGCAGGAGTCGATTAGAGCCTGAGGGGATGTGTGCATAGGTGGGTGCAAAGGGATTGTTTCTGCCAACCTCGCTGAGGAGCACAGGGGTGGCTTTATCTTCTTCAATTGCAGCGCAAAAGAGACTGGATAGTGCTGTGGTATGGGGTACCAGATCGGTCGGTTCGTGAATTGCTTGGATGCGATCGCTCTCAATCCGTGAAAAATCCAATAGTGCGTTGACCAGTTTCAGCAGCCTTAACCCATTGCGCTGGATGATTTCAAATCGCTGTTGTTGATGGGGTGCCAATGGCTCAGTTTTATCGGTTAATGCATCTTCGGCAGGCCCAAGTATCAAACTGAGCGGGGTGCGAAATTCATGAGAGACATTGCGCAAGAAAGTGGTTTTGGTGCGATCCAGTTCTGCCAGAGCCGCTGCTCGTTTGCGATCTTCCTCGTAGTTGCGAGCCTTGGCAATGGAACTTTCAACCTGCTGGGCGACAATTTCTAGAAATGAGCGGTATTCGGAATTGAAGGGGAGGCGAGGGCTAATTCCCATAACCAGCAAACATTCCACCTGCTCTTTGTTGCCCGATAAGACGGGGAGAACCAATGCAGAGTGAGGGCTTTCGGGCCACGGGCCTGCTGGTAACACTCCGAATCGATCAACAACATCAGTCATCAGTTGTGGTTCTCGGCTTTGGAATACCTCAGCCAGCAACCACGCTGAATCATTTGAGGACAGAACGATGGTTGGAGGTGCAGCGGTACTGTCTACACTCAGTCCCTTTGAGGCTACTAGTTCTGCAAAGTTGCCTTGAGGATTGACCTGATAGCACAAAGCAAAGGGAATGTCGTAGGGGTTAAACGTATCAGCGGCAGCAAGACAGGCTGACTTTAGGGTTTTTGCTTCACTCCCTGCTGTGGCTAACTCTCGTAACATCCTCAAGCGGCGTTGACTGATGACTTGTTGAGTGGTTTCAGTCGCGATGTTGGATAATCCTCTAATTGCACCCGTTTCGTCTCGAATGGGACTATAGCTAAATGTGAAATAAGCTTCTTCCAAAAAATCAACCCGCAAGATGTGATAGAGCTGATTTTCGACACAGAACGCTTGACCCGTCGACTTGATAAGCTCAAAGAGTGGCTTTAAGGAGTCTTTCCAAACTTCTGGCCATGTCTGGTAAAACGATTGCCCGAGTGCCGTTGGGTGTTTTTCCCCATAGAGGGTAGTCATGGCATCGTTGTATAGCTGAATATACTCCTCTCCCCAGTAAATGCTTTGGGCAAGGGGATTAGA
>DATNQK010000025.1:0-1696 GCA_036704065.1 Stenomitos sp. | reverse complement strand
GAGCATCATTTTGATGCTTTGGGGATTAAGTTTACCTGTATTTTGTGCGATTGATTTTTCAAAGCTTTCCTTGGTTTGGTGGGTGCTTGCTATTTTAGGGCGCACTTTCTTACAAACAGGACTCTTTATTCTGGCTCATGATGCAATGCATGGCAGTTTGGTTCCCTACTGCAAAAGCTTAAACGATAGGGTAGGACAATTTTGTGTCAACCTTTATGCTGGCTTATCCTATCAACAATGCTGCATCAATCATGCTCAGCATCATCGCTATCCTGGTCAAATTGGTGATCCTGATTTTCACGATGGACTTCACCGTCATCCTCTACAGTGGTATATCAAATTCCTTCAGTCTTATCTAACGATTCCTTCTATAACTCTATTGCTACTCAATAGCTGCTTAGTGTTCTTGATATTAAGAGTTTTATTTAACTTATCAATTATCTCATTTATGATTGTGTGGATTTTACCACTCGTCTTAAGTTCTATCCAGTTATTTGTATTTGGAACGTATTTACCGCATCGGCAAGAAACGATTTCGATTGCTTTAAAGTCTAAACTGTTTCCAGAGCTTTTTTCATTACTAACCTGTTATCACTTTGGAACTTACCACTGGGAACATCATCAGTATCCCAAAACACCCTGGTATCAGCTACCTCAAGTCCAAAGATCTTAAAACTATCACCCAACTTGATGGTATTAATTAGTAATCTTTATTATAATGTAGTAGCGATATTGGTTCTTTTTGAATTGTCTCTTTTTTGAAATCTCAATTCTAAGATGCAAGCGAATACTACGGAATGGTCTGATACTGAGCAACTGGTTGCTAAGGAAGCATTTGAAAAAGCCTACGCACTAGAAACTAGTGCATTGCTTGATGAAGTTCGACGCCAATCAAGCTCGATTTCTGCCATTGATGATTTATGGAATTTACATGATTTCTTAAGTGCTCGACGGCATGAGTTAGATGGCAAATACGATTTTAATTATCCAATGCTTCTGATTACTTTTGCTGGTTTGATTAAGGATGGGTGGTTACAATTTGATGACCTAACAAGTCTAAGTAAAGATAAGCTTGCGAAAATATCTGCACTTACTCGATTGTAAAATCACTAATTCCAATCCAATCCAATACGAGATAGAATGGGTGCCGAGGGCTGAGGATAATATGTAACTTCTAAATCAGATATACAAATTTGTATGCTGATTTAGTCACTTTGAACTCAATCTGATGCACCCTTTCTTGACTGATTTGTGACATTTTTCCAATCTCCGTCGGCGATCGCCTCTAGATTTCGCCGAGTCTCCCTAAACCTAGCCCTTACGCTTCCCTTCCGATCACGAAGCTCAGTCCGCTATGCCTTTCGAGCTTGAATATACTGCGGATGTCTTGATTTGAGTAGCTTTTTGGCAATTGATTGATCGGTGTGACCTGTTTGGAAATAAACATCACAGCTTTATCTTGAGCTAGGTCACATCCAATTCCAAGCTGCAATGGGAGATTACTAAGTATCAACTCGTTCGTAATCACGTTGCAGGGTTATTCTCATGAAAAAAGTTGCTCTTTCTCTTCTTGCTGTTGCCACTCTGGGTTCTGCTTTAGTGGCACCGCTCAGCGCTAAGGCTGTTGAAATCAATCTAGGCAATGACTTCAATATCAGCGTCGGCGAACGGCATTCTTCTTATGATGTGTTTTTCA
>DATNQK010000024.1:0-14160 GCA_036704065.1 Stenomitos sp. | reverse complement strand
TAATGTAACGCCCGTCGAAGTGTACGTGAGTTTCAACATAAAAATTCCTTACAAGCTTCATTTTCTTCTCTCGCGACATCAAAACTAGGATTCGCCACCCTAAAACGTAGAACGGGCAGCCTCAGAGGGGCTCCGGTCAGGGGAACCATTCTTGAATCAGAGCACTTCGAAGGAATGAGCTAAAGGGAACCATGCAGTAAACTGCCTTGATATTTTGATAACGGCAACCTTAGAGCCGACGGAATAACCTTAAAAATCTGTAAAAGATAACTAAAGCCATCCGATAGCAAGAAGGCTACAACACTCATTGCAAAAGCTTGAACTACTTCTATAGCATGAGCTGCTTTAACGCGTCTGAGTCTACACTCTATTAGGACACTGCGCGTATAACGTTGCCAAACATAACAAACCTACTATCCCCCAACTTAATAGGGCAATGCTCTCTGTCAGGGAAAGTGCGAACCAAATATGGGGCACAAACCGATCTGCAATTGAGGAGAGCTAACCGTTCAGCGCATACTACAGTGGGAAGTTGTACGAAATTACCCTTAATATACTACAATCGTAGTACGACTTGTCAAGTCTAGGCAAAGGAGACCGCCAAAGTGATCAACGTTCGTCAGGTGCCTACTACAGAGATGCAGGTAACAAGCATTCGCCTTGAGCAAGAACTCAAGGAGCACTTGAAAGAACTAGCAGGTCACCAAGGGTATCAAGCACTGATCCGCGAGATCCTCTGGGATTATGTACAGCAGCATCAGCATGAGTCGCCTTCTGTGCCGCTGCGCAGTGACCAAATTCGAGCCACAATTGTAGCCACAGCGCGAGAGGTTGAGTACTGCGTACTTACAGGTCAAGCGATTCGACCTGGCGAACCGATGTTGCTGGGCCTAACCTCTAGCGGACAATGGGTTGCATTAGCCATGAATGCATTTGAGGTCAAACCGGCGATCGCCCATATCCACTAAGGTGCGATCGCTTAAATCCCAGCTTCAGTCCCAATCACTGCCAAAATGATTAAGGGACAAAGTGCAGGATTTTCAACCTACAGAACGATGTCTAAAACCACCACATGTCGCTCAAAGGGCGGCACGACTGATGCAAATATCAATTTGAGAGGTTGAACGATGTCTACGGAGATTCTAGAAAAGCCATCTACAGTCCGCAAGCTAGCCCCCCGCTACCGCGTTTTACTCCACAACGACGATTTCAACTCCATGGAGTACGTGGTGGGAGTGCTGTTAAAGACAGTCCCCAATCTCACTGAGCCGCAAGCCATCGACATCATGATGGAAGCGCACAATCATGGTCTGGCGTTGGTGATTACCTGTGCGCTAGAACATGCCGAGTTTTATAGCGAAACCCTCAAAATGCATGGACTCATCAGCAGCATTGAACCAGCTGAGTAGTCCCCTTAGGTCGACAATCGCAATCGCGCCATAAAAAACCCATCCATCTCGTGCTGGTGGGGCCAGATTTTTAGCCATCCTGCCTCGGTACTAAACTCAGTCAGCGTGGGGCTGGGTGGTTCAAGGTGCCAAAGCGGATGGGTTTCCAAAAAAGACTGGATCTGCGCTTCATTTTCGCTCGGATGCAGGGTACAGGTGGCGTAAACCATAATGCCCCCTGGCTTAACATGGTGCGCTGCCGCATTGAGAAGCTCGGTTTGCAGCACTGATAGTTCGGACACGGTTTGCGGAGACTGTCGCCATCGTGCATCGGCGTGACGGTGTAGGGTACCTAACCCAGAACAGGGCGCATCCAGCAACAGGGCATCGGCAAGCGGCACATCTGAACCGAGGTTGCGGCCATCCCCTTCCCAAATCTGAACATTGGTGATGTGGAGGCGCTCTAGGTTTTGCCGCAGCCGACGGAGCCGCGAGGCTGTGCGATCGCAGGCCCAAATGGTTCCTGTTCCTTGCATCAGTTCGGCCAGATGCAACGTTTTACCCCCTGGGGCCGCACATAAATCAATCACGGTTGAACCCAATTCAGGCGCTAGACAGTGCCCCACAAGCTGAGCACTCGCATCTTGAACAGTCCACCAGCCTTCGGCATAGCCTGGCAACTGTTGAATTGGGCCAGGATTACCCACAATTCTCAGGGCTTGAGGCAGCGCAGGCAAGGGCACGGTTGTAATCCCAGCTTGGGCTATCGCCTCCTGTACAGCCTGACGTTCTGTGATGAGCGGATTAATTCTTAAATCGATATGCGGCGTTTGATTGCAAAACTGACACAATTGTTCTGCACCTTCCAGGCCTAAACTATCGGCCCAAACCTGCACAATCCAGTCGGGATAGCTATGCAAAACCCCGAGACGCTCAATCGGGTCAGACGGCAATATCAAGGGGTCTTGGGTCGCTTGCAGCCGGATATACTGCCGCAAGAGCCCATTTACAAAACCCGACAACCCTGACATGCGGTTTTGTTTTAACAGGTCCACTGTGGTATTCACGGCAGCAGAGGCCGGAATATGTTGCAAATACCGCAGTTGATAAAGCCCCAAATGCAAAGCTGCACGCACATCAGGCGGCTGTTTAAGGGCAGGCTTGCGGGCCAGTTGGTCAATGAGTGTATCGAGCGATCGCTGACGACGCACGCACCCATACACCAATTCAGTCAGCAGTCGCCGATCAGCGGCGGAGAGCACAGGGCCAGTTAAAACGCGATCTAACGCAACATCAGCAAAAGCGCCCTTATGAACTGCTTTAAGCGCAGTCCATGCCAGTTGCCGTGCGGAGGGAGAAGAAGTCAATATCAGCTGTTTGAATTGAAAGCCTATAGAAACAGCAAGGCGCAGAATATGCGCCTTGCTGCATTTCGATGACCTGTTGCTGGAGGGCCTAGGGTCGCCTTAAAAAACCAAGAAGCATCATCCTTGGCTAATTAAAGACGTGGAGCAACGGCCGGAGCGGTAAGGGTTGCAGCCACTGGCTGGACCCGAGCATCAGTACTCTGCTGAACCGCCACAGAACTAGACTGCATCACGGGTAGATCGCTGACAGCATGGTTCACAATCGCAAACAGTGGATTAGATGCAATCCCCGCCAAGGAGGTTAACACCAGGGAAAATACAATCCCCACCTGCAACGGTCTCATGCCGAATGGGCTCCAGTTGATGGCAGGGTACTGCTTCACCACCTCGGACATTTCGTGGCTTTCTTTGACTACCATCATCTTCACAACGCGGATGTAGTAGTAAATCGACACCACGCTTGTGACCAAGCCCAACAGCACTAAACCATAAGCGCCAGCCTGCCAACCTGCCCAGAAGATATAGAGCTTGCCAAAAAAGCCAGCCAACGGTGGAATACCACCTAGGGACAGCAGACAAATACTGAGGGCCAATGTGAGCAGCGGATCCTTTTGGTAGAGGCCAGCGTATTCGCTGATTTGGTCGGTACCAGTGCGCAGCGAGAACAAAATCACGCAGGCAAACGCACCCAAGTTCATGAACAAATACAGCACGAGGTAGAACACCATGCTGGAATACCCAGCTTCGGTGCCCACAACCATCCCAATCATCAAGAAGCCCGCTTGAGCAATGGAGGAATAAGCCAACATCCGCTTCATGCTGGTCTGGGCGATCGCCACCACGTTCCCTAAAATCATGCTGAGGATCGCCAAGGCCGTAAAGATAAAGCGCCACTCTTCCACCACTGCCGGAAATGCATCGGTCAGCAAGCGGATCGCTAGGGCGAACCCAGCCGCCTTAGAGCCCACGGATAAAAACGCCACCACGGGCGTAGGCGAACCTTCATACACATCGGGTGTCCACTGGTGGAAGGGTACTGCGGCAATTTTGAAACTAATGCCAGCAATAACAAACACCAACGCAATCAGAAGGGCCAAGGCATTTTGGCTACCGCCGCTCAGAGACGCAGCAATTTCGGTGAGGTAAGTTTTGCCACCCGACAAGCCGTACAAAAGCGTAAGGCCATACAAGAAAATTGCTGAACTGGAAGCGCCAATTAATAAGTACTTGAGCGCAGCCTCATTAGAGCGCGGATCTTTTTTCATGTACCCAGTCATCAGGTACGACGCAATACTGAGGGTTTCCAGCGACACAAAAATCATTACGAGTTCTTCGGCACCGGACAGGAACATCCCGCCCACCGTTGCCGCCAACAAGATACTCATAAATTCGCCGAGGTCGCTTCCTGCTTGATCCACGTAGCGAATCGACATCAAAATCGTGACCGCAGCCGACAGTGCTACAATGCCGCGAAATACAATACTGAGGTTGTCTGCCTTAAAGCTTCCCAAAAAGGAGAGCGGTTCCGGTTGGTCCCACTGGAGCCACAGCAAACCGACAGAAATTAACAATCCGGCGATCGCAAAATAAGGCGTCCACTTGGCTGAAGTTCGACCGAACAGCAGATCGCCGACTAAAACCACCAGTAAGGTTAGTATTACAACGCTCTCTGGCAAGATGGCTCCGGCATTGAGCTGGCTTCCGAGATTGGCAAAGTCCACCATAATTGTGCTGTTAAGTAACGAGCGAGCTTAAAAGAGCAATCGCCGCATGCAAACCCGCGCGTTCTGGCACGAGAGCGGCATGTTGAGAATTCTAACGTGCATTGTCCCTTCCACACGATAAGAATATTCGATATAGATTAGAGAAGCGCTATGATTTGGGGCACTGGGGGGTTTGCTAACCAGGTTAGTGACTGCCGAGTTCTCGCTAAGATGGCACTTTACTCTATCGAGAGATAGCAACGGGTTAGGGCATTTCCTAGCCTGGATTCTAGAAGCCCACTGCATCTTTACGTTTTGACCGAGCAGATCGAGTTATGTCCACACTGGTTATCGTTGAGTCACCGACTAAAGCCCGAACCATTCGCAACTTTCTACCCTCTAGCTACCGGGTAGAGGCATCGATGGGGCATGTACGAGATTTGCCTAGAGATGCAAGCGAAATTCCCGCCTCGGTCAAATCCGAAAAGTGGTCTAACCTAGGGGTCAATGTCGATTCGGACTTTGAACCGCTCTACGTGGTGCCAAAGGACAAAAAAAAGATTGTTAAGGAACTCAAAGAAGCGTTAGCCGAAGCCGACGAACTGCTGTTGGCGACTGACGAAGATCGCGAAGGTGAGAGCATTAGCTGGCATTTAATTCAGCTATTGCAACCCAAAATACCCATCAAGCGGATGGTGTTTCATGAAATCACCGATCAAGCTATCAAGGCTTCTCTGCAAAAATGCCGCGATGTTGATCAGCGTTTAGTGCGCGCTCAAGAAACCCGACGGATCTTGGATCGGCTGGTTGGATATACCTTATCGCCGTTGCTGTGGAAGAAAATTGCCCCTAGTCTATCGGCAGGTCGGGTGCAATCTGTGGCCGTTCGCCTAACGGTGCAGCGCGAGCGCGAACGACGGGCCTTCCGCCAAGGCAGCTACTGGGACTTGAAGGCAACTTTGACTCACCTCGAATCGGTCTTTACCGCTAAGATGGTGACCCTGGCAGGACAGCGCCTAGCCACTGGCAATGACTTTGACGAAAATACAGGACAAATCTTAGCTGGCCGCAACGTTAAGCTGCTAGAAGAAGCCGAGGCTAGAGCGCTACAGCAACGCCTAGAAGATAAGGTCTGGCAGGTCACAGGTATTGAAGAACGGCCTGTCACTCGTAAACCCGCGCCACCCTTTACCACTTCCACGCTGCAACAAGAGGCAAACCGCAAACTGCGGCTGTCAGCACGCGACACCATGCGCATTGCCCAAAGCCTATATGAGCAGGGCTACATTACCTACATGCGAACGGACTCGGTGCATCTCTCCGAGCAGGCGATCGCCGCTGCCCGCAGTTGTGTGGAATCCCTGTATGGCAAGTCCTACCTCAGCCCTCAGCCACGCCAGTACACCACCAAATCGAAAGGTGCCCAAGAAGCCCACGAAGCCATTCGGCCCGCAGGCAGCCCCTTCCGCACCCCCAAAGATACAGGTCTGAAGGCTCAGGAACTGGCGTTGTACGAGATGATTTGGAAACGTACTGTTGCCTCACAAATGGCAGAAGCACGTCAAACCCATATCTCCGTTCAGCTCGTGGTTGAAGACGCCGGATTTAGAGCCAACGGCAAACGCATTGATTTCCCTGGCTTCTTCCGCGCCTACGTTGAAGGTTCAGACGATCCAGAAGCAGCCCTCGACGATCAAGAAGTCATTCTTCCTGAGCTGAAAACCGGCGATCAACCTGGTTGTACCGATTTAGAAGCCATCGGCCATGAAACCCAACCGCCTGCGCGTTATACCGATGCATCCCTAGTCAAAACCTTAGAAAGTGAAGGGATTGGCCGTCCTAGCACCTATGCGTCTGTGATTGGCACCATTATTGACCGAGGCTATGTCCAACGTCAGGGCAATAACCTAGTCCCCACCTTTACGGCATTTGCGGTGACGGCACTCCTAGAGAAGTACTTTCCTGACCTGGTGGATGTGGGCTTTACAGCACGGATGGAGCAAACCCTGGACGACATTTCGACAGGTGATGTGGAATGGCTCCCCTACCTCAAGTCGTTCTACCTAGGCGAATCAGGACTAGAACATCAAGTTCACGAAAGAGAAGCCGCTATTGATGCTTTAGAAGCACGCACCATTGACTTTTCAAATCTGGATGCGAAGGTGCGCATTGGTCGGTATGGCCCCTATGTAGAAGCCGAAAAAGAGGGAACACCCGTCACGGCTTCGTTGCCGAAAGACATGACACCAGCGGACCTAAACGCCGATCAGGTTGATCTGCTGCTGAAGCAAAAGCTTGAAGGCCCCGACAAGGTTGGGTTTCACCCAGAAACAGGGGAACCCATCTACCTACTCGTGGGCACCTATGGCCCCTACGTGCAACTGGGAGATGCACCACAGCCAGGCCAGAAAAACCCCAAACGTACCTCTTTACCTAAGGGCGTTTCCATCGAAGAAGTGACCTTAGAGATGGCGTTGCAGCTTTTGGCCTTACCTCGAACCCTAGGGGTTCATCCTGAGACAGAGCGACCTGTCAAGGTGGGGTTAGGTCGATTTGGGCCTTATGTGGTTCATGATCAGGGCAAAGATGGACAGGATTTTCGCTCATTAAAAGCTGAAGATAGCTTATTTACCATCTCGCTAGAGCGAGCCCTAGAACTGCTTTCTGCACCCAAGAGCGGTCGGGGACGACGCACCTCCACGAAGGCCGCTTTGCGGGAACTGGGCAAGCACCCCGATGACGATGAGCCCATCAATATTTATGATGGCCCCTATGGACCTTACATCAAGTACGGCAAAACCAACGCCAGTCTACCGGAGGATAAAACTGCCGAAACGATCTCTCTAGAGGAAGCGCTGAAGGTAATTGCAGCTAAGGTAGGTAGCAAAAAAGGAGCGAAGAAAACCGCAACCAAAGGAGCTACTAAGACCAGTACGGCTGCCAAAGGCACGAAGAAGGCAACGACGTCGAAATCTACCCAGAAAAAGGCCAAAGCCAGTTCTAGTTAAGGGTGTTAGGAGCCAATTGAGGGGTCGATGCTCAGTTGCAACCTGGGCAACCCCCTCTATGCCTTAAGAGAGAAATCTGCAAAATACCCTTTAAATGAAACGCACGATACATATGATTAAGAAAATATAAATTATATTGCTTTCATAGAAGAAACCAATCTTTAGCACTTAGCTAAAGTTATATGTATCTCGGTGCTTCGCGGCATTGAATTATTTGAATCTTGGGCCATATTTCCCAATTTAGGAGGTGCGAGTTAATGTTCGTACCTCCTAAATCTTTTAAAGGGGATGGTCACGTTAAATGGGTTAAAAAATTGGGGCAATAGACTATTGCAAAGACTCGTAGTCTGCAATCAGGCTTTCAATCGCAGACAACAGTTGAGGCTGTTGCCATCCGCCATACAGTGAGGCGGCGATCGCACAACCGCCCGCACCGACCCCCTCTTTCACAAAGCCGTTTTCGTAGGCTTGCAACTGTTGATATTGCGACGTTGCAAAGTTGAGTTGCGTCGCCAATAAAGGCGCATCCACGGCTGTAGCCAACCCTACTGTGTCACCTGTGGGGTCTTCTGCAACCCAGCGTGTGGTTCCCACCATCACTTGGTCAGGATGCCAAGCGATCGCATCCTCTGTGGCGATCGCCTTAGCAAAGGCATACACCGCTAACATCTGGGTCCCCCCTGCCAACAACACACCGTAGCGTTGACTGGCTGCCAACATAAAGCCTGCCACTGCCGCTTGCATGGGGTCACCCACTGCGGCCACCACTTCAAAAGGATGCAACCGTTTGCCTTTACAACTCCTGATGCCTTGTTCCACCAATTGCCATTTCTGAGCGTGGTTACAGGTGGGATGACTGCTGTTGACTTTGCCATGGGCTGCAATGCCCAACCCCGTCAACACAGCCAAGGCCGTTGTGGTGCCCCCGACCACGCATTCTGCAACAATCCAATACCCGTCTGAGCTTGGTGGGGATAGGGTTTGGCCCCAGTGATACCCCGCTTGAAATAGATGTCGCACGGTTTCTGGGTGTTGAGCCGTCCCTGTACTGAGGCATCGAGCAGGTTTCCCGCCTAAATCAATGGCAGACCCATTGGGTGGAATGGGCAAGCCTGCATTCGCCAAGTAGATGGGGATATGTTGCGCTTGCAATACTGCCCGCGAAATGAAGACGGGCGATGCCCCCTCAGTCAACGGCGGAAGCGGATAACTTGGCGCAGATTGAGGGCCATTCACCAAAAACTCAGCATCGGCGATCGCAGTGTATCGACGCGATTCTGGCGTGGCCCCTGCGGCTGAGATTCCCGGAATCAAGGCTGTTTCTGTAAAGCCCAACACGCACAGAAACGCAGGCTTACGGCCCTGATAGCGACGGATCCATTGCTCACCCTTCGAGTATTGGGTATGGATACGCACCATTGGGTCTAGATCGACCACCCTTGGTATACCAGAAGCCAAGCCCTTATCCTTCATCGATGATTGCCTGCAACCACGCTGGAGGCGCGGGAATAGCATGCCCTAAGCGTTCCATCAGCAGGAGAGCCACAAGATGCACCAACAGCAAGTAGAGCGTCGCTTGGAATGCAATCAATCCGACCGCCACCAGTTGCACTGCCTGCAAACTCGGATCCATCAAGATACCCAGTTTCTCAAAGACCCACGATAATAAATTCCGAACTTGTTGGTTTAGGTAAAGCCAGAGATTAGTTCCCACCAACAACGATACCAACGCGGTTTGGAAAAATAACCCGAATGTCGTAAGAAGAACGCCCCATCCCATCGAGATAGACCATCCTACCTTGGCCCGCCATAGGCCACCCAACAAAACCCCTAACAATCCATAAGGAACCATAAATTGGATGCTGCGCGGCGGCCCCATCAATACGCCCAATAATAATGACGCCACAATGGCAGTCATCCAAGCACAACGTCTGCCCCACCGCAAATAGGCGATCGCAGTAGGCAGGGCAAAAAGCATCCGAAAAATCGGCCCAATCGGAAAGTAAAAATTAAGAATCCAGAGCAAGGCACTGGTACTGGCCAAAAACGCTGTTTCTACCATCACCCGAGGATGTGAATCAACGTTCCAGCCAGGTGCTGGCGATACGGAAGCGGCCAAAGGATCAGGCTTGAGAGGCGACTGCGAATCCTCTAAGGGGTCAAAGGCATCGTTCATGGGTTTGACCCAACCGCAGGAGACAACGTTTCTTCACTGGATGTCGCTTGCACAACTAACACTGAACAGGGGGCATGGTGAACCACTTCATTGCTCACACTGCCTGCAAATACTTCAGCCAACCCGCTCAGACCCCGACGACCGATCACAACCAAATCGGCTTGCAGTGACTCAGCCACCTCGCAGATTGCCGCACCCGCCTCGCCAACCGCACAGCGCCACTGCACCTTCACACCAGTGCTATGGGCTTGTTCCACATACTGAACCAACCAAGCTCGGGCATGGTCCTGCAAGGCTTGACGCTGAGCTTCCCAAAGCTCAGGGTTGGCAAAAATGGGATAGCTCCCCAGATCGGACATCCCACCCATGAACACATCCGCACCCGTACTCATCGCTGGATCTAACGCAGGCACGACATGAAGTAAAAGCAGCTCGGATTGATAAACCTTCGCCAAATCGAGCGCTTGGCGAAACACCTGCTGACTCAGCTCCGATTCGTCAAGACTGGCAATAATTTTGTGAAATCCCATGGGGTAGTCTACCTGTTTGGATGACAGCAGTGAAGTAGAACCAACTTGGGCTACAAGCTCCGTAGAGCCGCGATCTGCACAGGTTTAAACGAGCAAATCTTCTAGCGCATCAAGATCAACAATTTTAAAAGATTCCTGCGTTCTACAGATCAAGCCCTTCTTTTCTAGCTTGCCTAACACTCGAGTAACCGTTTCGCGAGCCATACCGCTCAAACTACTAAGCTCGCGATGGGGAAGATTGGGAATTTCAACCCCTGAGGCAGTCTGGGTGCCTTGACCTTCTGCTAAAAACAATAAAATATCGGCAACCCGTGAGGTACTATCAGACTCACGCAACCGCAACCGACGGTTGACCTGCCTGAGCCGTCGTGCCATCAGCTTGGCCAAGCGAATTCCTGCTTGCGGCTCTGTATTCAGTAAATGCACAAAATCATTGGCTGGCATGTTAGCCACAACCGTAGGGGTGAGGGTAATCACATCCGTAGAACGGGGCACTTCGTCCAAAGGAGCCATTTCACCGAAGACTTCGCCCTTACCCACAATATTCAGCGTCACCTCTCGACCATCAATATTGTAGGTGCGAATTTTTACCCAACCGCTGAGGATGAAGTAAACTGAGCTGCCCCAGTCATTTTCAAGCAAAATAACCCGATGTGCCGGATGTTCACGCGTGACGATGTGAGAAAGCGAGGTTCTTACAGTTTCGAACGGCAAGCCATCAAAAAAGGGGATGGCATGCATCAATTCGTCTACCTTGGTATCGCGCAGGTTCTGTCGATCATCCATGGGCTCTTTCGTCCGTCCTATGAAGCGTTCATTTTCAACCCTACTAGTTCAACCCTAGCAGGACGTAGCCATAAAAATAATCCTTAGTCTCTTGGCAACACAGACGATTTCCCTAGAAATTACTGCAAAAAAGAACGTTCTTAGAAATTACAACCCTTCCATAGCACGTTTCCAACAAGAAGATACTAATGGGAATCTAAGACTACAATTCCCAACGCATAGTTGCAGCTTTTTTGCGCATATGTTACATTTCTTAATAGATTGAAAGCGACTGGTACTGTACTCGTGAGCAACGCTTTTGTATCAGGGTTTTCTCCTCCCAACACAGCAAATTCTTGCAGCCGCCATTTGAGCGGCTGCTTTTCTATGGTTGTTTAGGGTGGAACTGTGCTAGAACTCAGGAATTCTGTAATGAACGTATCTTCTTGCCAAAGACCGTGATAATTTAAAGAGTGCTGTTGCCAATCATTACGCTAAAGCCCAACGGTATAAAGAACTTACGATTGTCTAATCTTTTTCATCCTATGGGTCTTCCTGGGTTTAAGGCCGCTCATTCAATACAAGCCGCTAGAGCAGTGTACGTAAGCAAGTACACTGGTTTTTCCCGTCTCTTTTGAAGGGAAAACGGCTTGAGAGATAGCTATCAGAGAGGATTGCTGTGGGGGTTGTAGCCAGCTCTGATATGTCTTTCTTGTTGAGAGGTCAATGGTGCCCGGAATTTGGGTTCAGAAGCGGGTTGCCCTGAAGCGCGGGATGTATTGTGCAGTTGCGAGGACGCATCTACCGTTTATTGCTTGCCGTTATAAGGCTTTAAGTTTAGCCGACCCGTTTCGTTTTCCCTTTTAATTGGAGGTTATCTCAATGTCCATCCGTCTTTATGTTGGGAACTTGCCCAAAGAAATCGAGCGCAAAGAACTTGAAGATTTATTCAATCAAGAACTCGGTGAGCCAGCCTCTACTAAAGTGGTCACGGATCGTAAGACCGGAAAATGTCGTGGTTTTGGGTTTGTCACGGTTGCCACGGAAGAGCAAGCCGATCTGGTCATCGAAAAACTCAACGGTTATGCCTTAAAAGACAGTGTTCTCAAGATTGAGAAGGCATTACCCAAAGCGAAGGAAGCAAGTGGTGCAGCCACCGATGCGCCTACACAAGGTGCTTCAGCCAAACGCGGCAACAACAAAGGGAAAGCGCGTCAGACCCAGTCTGGTGGCAGCGGCCAGAGCCAATCCGAAGCATTTCAACCCGATCCACGCTGGGCTCAAGAACTAGAGAAACTTAAAGAAATGCTGCTTGCTCAAACAAATGCATAACGGATGCTAGCTTTTGTTGAGATGACATGACTTTAAGACAATCGGGTTTAAGTTAACGGTTTTAGGGAAGCGGCATCCAGGAAAGGTGCCGCTTTTCTCTTGATGCCACTTTCCATGCAAAACACAGTCTCCTAAGGAGGCTGATGATCGCCCAGTTCCAACCGCAGGGCAGCAAGCTGTTGAGGCAGGTCGGAACAAGTTTTGAAGGGAAGAATCACTTAGCAGCCATCCAGTTTGGGCCTGTATGCACTTCAGCGACCAGAGGAACGCTGAGGGTCAAGGCATTTTGCATGGCTTCCTGAATGGCAAGGGTGACTGCCTCCAAGTCGCTCGGATGTGCTTCGAGAATTAGCTCGTCATGAACTTGCAGCAGCAGGTGGGCTTGGTAAGGGGCGATCGCCTCATGAAGTCGCACCATCGCAATTTTGACCAAATCGGCACTCGACCCTTGAATGGGTGCATTGGCCGCCGCTCTAAGCAAGCCCCGCTCGTAGGCGGTCATTTTTAGCTTGCCTAAATCAAGGGCAGCAACCTCTTCAAGCGGTTTGTGGCGTAACTGCTTCAAGCTACTGCTATCGAAGGCAAAGTAGCGACGCCGACCCAGGATGGTTTCGACATAACCTTGGGCGATCGCCTGACATTCCATACGCTGTAGGTAAGCAAACACCGCAGGATAACGCTCGTAAAAGCGCTCAATAAACACTTTAGCGTCGCTCAGACGAACCCCTGCTTCTCGGGAGAAGCGCTGCGCGCCCATCCCATAAATCACCCCAAAGTTGATGATTTTACCCAGGCGGCGTTCCTCGGAGCTGACCGTTTCTTTTTCGAGCAAGAGTTGAGCCGTGAGGGTATGGACATCTTGGTTACCCCGATAGGCCTCGACCAAACGGGGCTCGCCACTGAGATGGGCCAAAATTCGCAGTTCAATTTGGGAGTAGTCAGCGGAAATTAAAGTCCAGCCTGGTTCTGGGATAAATGCCGCCCGAATTTGGCGACTAAAAGCGGTACGGATCGGAATATTTTGCAGGTTTGGATTGGAAGAAGAAAGACGGCCTGTCGCAGTTACCGCTTGGTTGAAATCGGTGTGCACGCGGTGGGTATCGTCACGCACAAGGGCAGGCAATGCATCCACGTAGGTAGACTTGAGCTTTGCGAGGGTGCGGTACTCTAGCAACACATCGACCAGGGGATGATCGCCTTGGAGTTTCTCTAAGGTTGCGGCATCAGTAGAAAAGCCTAGTTTAGTTTTGCGAGACTTTTTAGCATCCAAGCCTAGTTTTTGAAACAAAATATCGCTGAGCTGCTTTGGCGATCCGAGATTAAAGGTTTCGCCTGCCAGGGTGTAAGCTTGCGATTCTAGCCGTTGGAGGTCGTGTTCGAGCTGGGTGGAGAACGTCTGCAAATAAGCCTGATCGATACGGATACCGTAGGTTTCCATGGCCGCAAGAACGGGTTCTAGGGGCTGCTCAATCTTGAGGAGCAAGTCTTGCAGTGCAGGCGCTTGCGCCAGTTCGGCCCGTAGTTTCTCAACGAGATGGAACGTGGTATACACATCTAGCCCACAGTAGGCCGCCACCGTGGGAATGGGCAAATCGGCAATGGTTTGACCTTTGGGCACCAAGCTTGCATAACTTTGGGCAGTAATGCCCAGGTAGCGCCGCGAAAGCTCCGTTAGGTTATGGCTGCTTTCTGGGTTGAGGACATAGCTAGCCAGCATGGTGTCAAAGACAACACCCCGCAGACAGATGCCCTGAAACTGCAACACCAGCCGATCAAACTTGGCATTTTGCAATGCTTTGGGATAGGCCGCATCTTCTAGAATGGGGCGCAAGGCTGCCAGCACCAAGTCTCGATCCAGGTTTTGGGAAAACGCATGCCCCAAGGGAATATA